>CALWAJ010000010.1 GCA_944373065.1 uncultured Bacilli bacterium | reverse complement strand
TTTACAACAAGAAGACTAAAAGATATTTTAATAAGTCTATCTAATAGTAGAAAAAAAGGAAGTAATAAGTATGAGTAGGGAAGATGTTTTAATGATAATAAATAAAATCTTTAAAGCGGTGTTTCTTGTTGATAATAGATACTCGTTAGATGATATTTATAAAAATTATGCTTTTGATATTAAATTACCACGAAAAGTACATGATAAATATACTTATGAAGAGACATATACTGATTTTGATAATGCTACTAACTTTATTACTAAAGATAATATGGAAAATTTAGATAGTAGTAAGGGCTTTATGATGGAAAAAAGAGATTTTAATTCATTAGAAGAATTAATTAATACCTGGGAAGAGATTAATACTATTACCACAGAGCGTTGTTATAATTCTACATATGTTAGTAAAAGTGATACTATATATGATTCTAGTTATGTCTATAATTCTACTAACTGTTCTAACTGTAAAAATATAGTATTTTGTGATAGTTGTGGTAATAGTGAGTTTTTATTAGCATCCCAACGTAGTGGCAATTGTACTTTTTCAATCAAAGTAGATGATTCTAATAATTGTAGTAACTCTTATAGCGTTATTTGTTCTAATAAAATAAGTAATTCCCTCTTTATTCAAGATTGTTTTAACCTTAATGAGTGTATGTTCTGCTCCCATATTGCTAATAAAAAATATTGTATTTGTAATATGCAATATTCTAAAGATGAATATTTTGAAATAAAAAAAATAATAATAGAGTGGATTGTAAATTCATAGTATCATTTTACAATAAAGCGCATAGTATATCTAGAAAGAATTTCTGAAAAAAATACTTGCTATTTTTCTGATTTTATGCTAAAATTTTACTCGTATTATGGTTAGGGATACCTAGCCTATTATTATTAATTTTGAGGTGATTATAATGGGAAATAAAAAAACTGTTTATTTAACAGAAGAAGGACTTAATGATTTAAAAAATGAATTAAATGAATTGATAAATGAAAAAAGACCTGCTAATATACAGGCCATTAAGGAAGCACGTAGTTTAGGAGATTTATCTGAAAACGCTGACTATGATGCTGCTAAAAATGAACAAGCTCAAATTGAAGGTAGAATTAAGACTATTGAAAAGATGCTTGAAAATGTAGAAATAATTAAAGATATTCCTAAAGATGTAGTAGGACTTGGTAGTACCGTTTCTATTAAATATGTCGATGATGAAGATGATACTGATGAATATAAAATTGTAGGTAGCCAAGAAGCTGATCCTTTTGAGGGTAGGATTTCTAACGAAAGTCCTATCGCTAAAGCTCTACTTAATCATAAAGTAGGAGATATCATTACAGTAGAAAGCCCTAATGGAAGTTATGAAGTTGAAATAACTGAAATAAAATAGTCCATAGGGCTTTTTTTAAGATAAGACATTTGTCTTATCTTCTATAAAAATTTGGATACATAGGATATACTGGATAAAAAGGAATAGGATACATAGGATAATAATTAGGTCTATTATTACTGCCTATCCCATATCCTATAACTCCACCAATGATTAAAGGAATAAAACCATTCCTATTATTTCTTTGATAAATAGGTCTATTGTTATACATAACTTTTCCTCCTCGTATAATAGTTTATGTACATAGTAAAAAAAGAAGAGTTTTAAAGCCTAAAAAATAATAGTAAATTTGTAAACTATTATTTTCAAAGTGTTAAGTTTGTGTTACAATTAATTTAAGTTAGAGGTGATGATAATGAAAAATAAAAAGAGAAGTAAAAAAAATTATGTTATTTTAGCTGTTATTTATATAGCAGTTATTCTTGTAGTTTTATATCTAGCTAGTTGGTATAATACATATAGTGAATATAAAAGAGAAATTCCTGTTTTAAAAGATGTAGTTTCTTTTATTAGTCCAGAAGAAGTAGATCATTATTTGACAGAGAATCCATCACCAATTTTATATTTATGTACTGCTAGTGATAGTGACTGTAGAGAATTTGAAGAGAATATAAAACAAGATTTAGAAGAAAAAAACTACCAAGAGTTAACTTATGTTAATTTAGAAAGCTTATCAGATAAAAGTGGATTTTTACAAGAATTACTTGATAAATATGGACAAGATTTTTCTATTGAAAGAGTACCTTGCTTAATAAAATTTGTTGATGGTAGAATTGTTTCTATAGAAGATGGACTTAATGGAGCAGTTTTAACACGTGATGAAGCTTTAGAATTTTTAGATACTAATGATAGTGATTTAGAAAACTAGAATCATTAAGAGAAAATAAGCATATTAATATAATTAGGGAGGAATCATGAATCACATAGTTTTATTCGAACCAGAAATACCCCAAAACACAGGAAATATTATGAGAACTTGTGTTGCTACCAATACAAAATTACATTTAATTAAACCTCTTGGTTTCTCTTTGGATGAATCTCATCTTAAACGTAGTGCTGTTAACTATATTGATAAATTAGATTATGAGGTATATGAAAATTACGAAGACTTTAAAAGTAAGAATAAAGGAATATACTATTACTTAACAAGATATGGGAGAAAACCTCATACTAGTTTTGATTATACTAATAAAGAAAATAAAGATTTATATTTTATATTTGGTAAAGAATCAACTGGTATTCCTAAAGAAATACTAAAAGAAGATTTAGAACATTGTCTTAGGATACCAATGACTTCTAATGTTAGAGCATTAAATGTATCTAATAGTGTTGCCATTGTTATATATGAAGCATTAAGACAGCAAGATTTTAATGACTTATTAAGAGAAGAACCTTTAGATGAATCTCATAAAGGACCTGATTATTTAGAGAGGTGAGTTTGACAAACATATCTTTCTGTGGTATTATTTTTAATGCGCAGTAAGAAAGGAGAAATTAGTGTTAAAATACTTCAAATGCGTTAATACTTCACGTTTAAAAGCAGCTGCTTTGTGTGGTATGACAGTTAAAACTAAATTAAAAGAAGTAACAATTGGTGAAGAAGTTCCCAAAGAAAAAGAACCAATAAAAGCAAAGGTTCCTTATAAAGGATATGTTCCAGAGCCTGTAAATCATGATGATGTAGTTCAAAAGAAACTAATAAAGTATTATGGACCACCTAATCAACCACAACAGGCTTAATATTTTTTAAACTAAAAGAGCCCTAACATTAGGACTCTTTTATGCTGCTTGCTTATCTTGTTTTCTTAAACTTCTTATTTCTCTAGCACTCATTCTAATTTTAGTGCCGTCTGCAAGTCTAACAACTTGTAAATTAGGTTTTTGTTGTTTTTTAGTAGCATTTAAAGCATGTGATCTACTATTTCCACTTAAAGGTTTTTTGTTTGTTACTTTTATTGCCATAATATACCTCCTTTTGTTAATCATTTCGCTTTATAACTTTATCATATTTATTAGGGAAAGTCAAATATATTTACTAAATTTATTGACTAGTCGTACATTAGTATGCTATAAAATATATATAACTTATGTTAAAATAAAAAAAGAGGAGAGTGATAATTATGTATAATATGTTATATGTTAAAAGCTATTACTCTCTATTAGGAAGTTTATTATCTATAGATGATATAATTAATTATAATTTATCTATGAAAAAAAACATTGCCGTTTTATGCGATGATAATATGTATGGGGTAATGGAATTTATAAAGAAATGTGAATCTCATAATTTAAAACCTGTAATTGGTCTTGAAGTAACTCTAAATAATAACAAAATCCTAATCTTCGCCAAAAACTATGAAGGTTATTTAAACTTAATAAAAGTATGTACTTATCAAAATGATAAGAGTCTAAATATTGAATTACTATTACAACATAAAAATAATTTATTCTTTTTAATTCCTTATTCTTCTTTAGACTTTTATAAAAACTATAAAGAAACTATTCCTTCAATGTATTTAGGCTTCAGTAATAAAAAAGAGGAAGAAGAAGCTTTATTAATTACTAAAAACATCGTTTATCTAAAACTTTGTTTATATAAAGATAAAAAAGATAGTGATTACCTAAAGTATTTATATTTAATTAACGCTGGTAAGACTATTAATGATAATATTAGTTATAATATTGATAACAAAGAATTAAATGTCCAAGATGTTATTAATACCTATGATAATATTGGACTTTTAAACACTATAAAAATAGTAGATGAGTGCAACTTACATTTTCCTCCATCAACCCTTTTATTACCTTTATACGAATGTCCTAATAATATGGATTCTTCTACTTATTTAGTGGCATTATCTAAAGCTGGCTTATCTAAAAGACTTAATAATAATGTTCCTAAGACCTATTTAGACCGTTTATTTTATGAATTAGAAATTATTAATAAAATGGGATTTTCTAACTATTTTTTAGTAGTTTATGACTTTATTCGTTATGCTAAGAAAAAAAATATCTTAGTTGGTCCTGGTAGGGGAAGTGCAGCGGGGTCTTTAGTTGCTTATTCTTTAGGAATTACAGAAATTGATCCTTTAAAATATAATCTTCTTTTCGAACGTTTCTTAAATCCTGAGCGTAAAACAATGCCTGATATAGATACAGACATCCCAGATATTTATCGTGATGATATCATTAATTATGTTACTAATAAATATGGAAAGAAAAAAGTAGCAGGAATTGTTACCTTTTCTACTCTAGCGGCAAAACAAGTCTTAAGAGATATTGGTAGAGTCTTAAATATCCCTCTATATAAAATAGATAAATTAACATCATATTTACCAGCAATGTCTCATAAAAAGTTAGAAGAGTTCTTTAATGAAAATATAAACTTCAAAGAATATATATTAAGCGATGAAAGTTTAAAAAAAACTTATAAAATTGCCTCAAAATTAGAAGGCTTTCCAAGACAAATAGGTACTCATGCCGCAGGTATTGTCATGTGCAAAGTGGATTTAGATGAAGTGATTCCTCTTACTAAAAATGATGATATGTATTTAACAGGATATTCTATGAACTACTTAGAAGAACTAGGACTTTTAAAAATGGACTTTCTTGGTATAAGAAATCTTACTATTATTATGAATGTAATGGAAATGATCCAAAAAAATAAAAATATCAAAATAGATTTTAATAATATACCTCTTGATGATAATGAAGTATATAAATTATTTGCAAGAGGAGATACTAGTGGAATCTTTCAATTTGAATCTAGTGGAATGAGAAACTTTTTACGTAAATTAAAGCCTACTAATTTCAATGATTTAGTTGCAGCGATTGCCTTATTTAGACCAGGTCCTGCTGAAAATATTGATTTATATATCGCAAGAAAAGAAGGAAGAGAACAAATAATCTACCAAGATGCTTCCTTAGAGCCTATTTTAAAAGATACTTATGGTATTATGATATATCAAGAACAAATTATGTTAGTAGCAAGTATTTATGCAGGCTATAGTTTAGGAGAAGCAGATATTTTAAGAAGAGCAATTAGTAAGAAAAAAGTTGATGTTCTAAAGAATGAAGAATCTAAATTCTTAGAAAAAGCTAGTAAATTAGGGCATGATATTAATACCTCTAAAACAATTTTTTCTAGTATTTTAAAATTTGCTGGTTATGGTTTTAATAAATCCCATGCCGTTGCTTATTCTCTTGTTGCTTATAAAATGGCTTATTTAAAAGTTCATTATAAATTAGAGTTTTATGCTAATTTACTTACTAATGTCATTTCTTCTTCGACTAAATTAAAAGAATATTTAAACGAGATTAGAAGCCATAACTTAAAAGTATTAAAACCTGATATTAATTTAAGTACCAATAAATTTGTTGTTATTGATAATAACATTATTTTCCCATTTTCAACAATAAAAGGAGTAGGACTTAGTGTTTCAAATAATATCTTAAAAGCAAGAGAAGAAGGTACCTTTATAAATATTTATGATGCTTTTTCAAGATTAGTTAGAAAAGAGCTTACTAAAAAACAACTAGAAACCTTAATCTTAGCTGGTGTCTTTGCAAGCTTTAATTATAATAAAAGAACATTAATTACTAATTTAGATAATTTATATAATTATGGAGAATTAACTATTGATTTAGATGAAAGTTTAGTCTTGAAGCCAGAAATAGTTATGAGCCAAGAGTTTAAAGAAAATGATTTATTAGACCAAGAACTTGATTGTTATGGCTTTTACATAAGTAATCATCCTGTAACAAGTTATAGAAGTAAATATCAAAATGCTATTAAGATTATAGATTTAGGTAAATATTTTAATAGAATTACCAATGTTATAGTAATGGTTGATAAAATAAAAGCGATTAAAACAAAGAAAAACGAAGATATGGCTTTTATAACTGGTAGTGATGAAACAGGAACAATGGATTTTATCTTCTTTCCAAGAATATATAAATCTAATATGGATATAGCAAAGGGAGATATTTATATGTTTACAGGAACAGTAGAAAAAAGGTATAATGAATTACAACTTGTTGTTAGTAAAGTAATGCCTATAAGGAGAAATGATGAAGAAGAGTAATATTTGGTTAGTAATAATTTTAGTTAGTGTTTTATTAGGATTAGATTTAAGTTTAAAATATTTAGTTAGTAATTATTTAACTACAGTTAACATAATAGATAATTTCTTTTCTTTAACCTATGTTTTAAATGATGGAGCTGCTTTTTCTTTATTTGCAAGTAGAACTTATCTATTAATTCTTATCGCTTTAGTATGTTTATTCTTTATAATATATGAATTAAAGAATAATTTAGATGATAGAGTCCTTTCTATAGGTTATTCTTTAGTACTAGCAGGACTTTTAGGTAACTTTATTGATAGATTAATAGATGGCTATATTATAGATTACTTATCATTTAAAATATTAGGATATAGCTATCCTATCTTTAACCTAGCTGATATATTAATAGTAGTAGGAATTGTTATTGTTATAATTAAAGAAATATTAAAAGAAAGAGGTAAAAAAGATGAAGTTAGAAGTAAATAGTGAAGGATTAAGACTAGATAGTTATATTGCAAGTAACAGTGATTTATCTAGGAGTAGAGTATCTAAACTTATTGATGAATCTAAAGTCCTTGTTAATGGTAAAGAGAAAAATGTTAGTTATAAAGTAAAGATAGGAGATATTATTGAAGTAACAGTTGATGAAGAGATAAATTTAGATGATTTACAACCTACTAATATTCCTCTTGATATTGTTTATGAAGATGAATACTTAATGATTATTAACAAACAAAGTGGACTTGTAGTTCATCCTGCTCCAGGTCATGTTACGGATACTTTAGTTAATGCTTTATTATATCACTCTAAAGTAAGTAAAGATGGCACTTTTAGACCAGGTATTGTTCATAGATTAGATAAAGATACAAGTGGTCTAATGGTAGTGGCAAAAGATGCTAGAACAATGGAATTACTTAGTGATATGATAAAAAATAAAGAGATAGAAAGACATTATCTTGCGATAGTAGATGGAGTTATCTTACATGAGACTGGTACTATAGATGCTCCTATTGGAAGAGATGAGAATAATAGACAAAAGATGGCCGTGACTGCACATAACAGTAAAGAGGCAATAACTAACTTTAAAGTATTAAAAAGATTTAAGAATAATACCTTAATAGAATGTATCTTAGAGACAGGTAGAACTCATCAGATAAGAGTACATCTTAATTACATTAAACATCCTGTTACTAATGACCCTTTATATGGTAATCATAAAAATACAACAGAGTTTGGACAAATGTTACACTCTAAGAGTATTAGATTTATACATCCTATTACAGGTAAAGAGTTATATTTTGAGCAGGAACCTCCTCGTGAGTTCTTAGATTTTCTAAAGAGTTTAGAGAATGAATAAAAAACTTTTGACTAATACATAATATTTAGTGTAGTATATAAGTACAGGAGCAGAAATGCTTTTTATTGTACAATATCGCAAGATATTATACTATGACAGGTGTCGTTAGATATTTTACAAGGTTAGTCAAAAATGGCTAGCCTTTTTATATTTAATAATTAAAGGAGATAAATAGATTATGAATATAAATAGTAAAGAATTTTTAGAGTTTTTAGTGAAAGCTAAGAAGGGTACTTATGCTAATAGTGTTGCCCCTAAAGTTTTATCTAACAGATTAAAGTCCAAAGATTATGAGTTTACAGATGGTAGCTTTACTTACCATGATACTTATTTTGGCGGAGTAAAGTTTATGGGCGAAGAAGTAGTCTATTATAATAATGATGTCTTATGGGGGATGAATTATTATGGGGTTACCATAGATGATAGTTTAACTGAAGAAGTGATGGACAAAGTCTTAAGAGTCGCTCTTATGAAAGTAGGAGAAGATAAGGAAGTGATTCCTGTTAGAGGGCCTAAAGAGTTTGTAAATGAAGATTATCTTTATACTTTTAATGTAGATGGAGATATGGAAAACTTTGTAGGTACTGAACAAATATATAAAGATAAAAAGCTAATATATGAATTAAAATGTCATGGAGGAATTATAAAGTGAAAGTACTAAGTTTAACAGAACCATATGCAACTTTAATAAAACTAGGTAAAAAGAAAATAGAAACAAGAAGTTTTAAAACTAACTATCGAGGAGAGTTATATATTCATGCGAGTTCTACTAAGATACCTAAGGAGTGGAAGAATAATAAAGAATTAATGGAACTTGTTAAAGATAATGAGTTAAACTTTGGTTATATTATATGTAAATGTAACTTAGTAGATTGTATTTATATGGATGAAGAATTTTTAGATAAAATAAAGAAAGATAAGCTAGAGTTTATCTGTGGTGATTATAGACTTGGTAGATATGCTTGGATATTAGAAGATATTGAAGTACTAGATAAGCCCATTTTTGCTAAAGGAAAGTTAGGTATTTGGAATTATGAAAAAGATAAATATATAATGGAGGCAAAATGATAGAAAATAATGATAAATATTTTGAAATATTAAATGATATTAAAAGAACACTAATAACAACAAGAAATAAAGTAGTAGCGAATGCAAATAAAAATTTAATTTTAATGTACTATAATATTGGTTTAAAGTTAGTTGAAAATAATAAATGGGGTTCATCTTTTATAGATACTTTGGCAAAAGATTTGAAGATTGAATTTCCTACAATAAAAGGGATGTCTGCAAGGAATTTAAGGTATATGCAGAAATTTGCAACAGAGTTTGATAATGATGAATTTTTGCAACATGATGTTGCAAAATTACCTTGGTCATCTATAACAACTATAATGGATCGAGTAAAAGATAAAAATGTTAGGAAATGGTATATCAAAGAGTCTGTTCAAAATGGTTGGGCAAGACCTGTAATAATACATCAAATTGCTAGTAAATTGTATGAAAGGCAGGCATTATTTGAAAATAAAATTACTAATTTTGATACAACATTAAAATTTCCTAATAATGAACAAGTAAAGGAATTGTTAAAAGACCCATATATTTTTGATTTTATAACAACTAGTAATAATAAAGATTTAAAAGAATTAGATATTGAACAAGAATTAACAAGGAATATAACAAAATTGTTATTGGAATTGGGAAATGGTTTTGCGTTTATAGGAAGGCAATATCATTTAGAGATAGATAATGAAGATTATTATATTGATTTACTATTCTATAACTTAAAAGTTAGATGTTACGTTGTAATTGAATTAAAAACAACTGAATTTAAACCTGAGTATGCGGGTAAATTAAATTTCTATTTAAGTGTTGTTGATAAATATATCAAAACTGATAGTGATAATCCAACATTTGGAATATTACTTTGTAAAGATAAAAAAAGAGTTACAGCTAAATTAGCACTAAAAGATATAAATAAGCCTATTGGAGTAAGTGAATATAAAATTTTATCAGAGATACCTGAATTTTTAAAAAATACTTTACCTAGTATTGAAGATATTGAAAAAAGATTAGAAGTTGAATTAGATTAAAGGAAAGTTAGGTATATGGAATTATGAAGAAGATATTAATAAGTGATTATGACGGAACATTTTATCAAAATGATAAAGACATTAAGATAAATATAGATAAAGTAACTGAATTTAGACAACTAGGTAACTTATTCGTTATTGCTACAGGAAGAAGTTATGTTGATTTAAAAATGCAAATAGATAAATATAAAATACCTTATGATTATTTAATTTTAAATCATGGAGGACTTGTTTTATCTAAAAATTTAGATATTATCGAAGTATTTACATTAAATAAAGCCGAAGTTGATAGTATTTTAGATTATGTAAGTAATAATAAAGATGTTGATGATACTATATTAATTAGTACTTTTACTAAAGATGTAAAAGATACCTCTAATATAGTTAAAATAATGTTAAAACTATATAATTATGAGAAAGCTAGCGAAGTTAAAAGTTTTGTAGATAAAAACTATAGAAATACAAAAAGTTATCTTGTTGGAGAAGACAATCATTATCTAGTAGAAATAATTTCTTCTAAAGCCAGTAAATCATTAATGATAGAGAAAATAGTTACTAAAGAAAAAATAGAAAATAAAAACATCTTTACTGTTGGTGATGGTATCAATGATATAGATATGATAAAAAAATATAATGGTTATAGAATGAAGACATCTTGTAAAGAATTATTATCAATTGCTAATAAAGCTGTAAATAGTGTTAGTGAATTACTAGATAACATTAATAAATAAAAATAGGTGATTATATTTTATGAAATTTAATGATGATGAAGATTACATTAAAAGAAATGCAGGAATAATAAAAACTATTGCCTTTTTCCTTGTTGCAATTACTGTCATATTTATCTTATTGATTTATACCGTTATATCAATTTTTTCTAATGATAAGATAAAATATTTGAAGACATATTATATTCTAGATATTAATAATAAAAATAAAAATACGATAGTAAATCTTTTAGAACAAGAAAAAGATAATATCTTTCCTAATACCAAGCTTTATTGTGAATCAATGTATAAAATTGAGTATTATTATGGCTTTCCTGATGGAACTAACTATACTATATATTGTAAAGATGAAGAAAATATTAATTTTTCTATTGATAAAGTAGGAGAAGATGTTATAAAAAGCTATATATATGAAAAAGGTTATACAAAGTTAAAGTAATTGATTTTTGACAAAAGTTAATTAATGTGATACTATGTATATGTAAAAGGAATTTACATAAAATAAAAAATGAGGAACACTTAATATTAGCATGTTGAGTGTTACCACAATAAAAGTTAGTACCACCTAAATCATTGCTGAGTTAGGTGGATTTCCTTTATATTAATACTATAAATAGTAAGAATAGTAAAAGGAAGATAATTATTACTAAAGAAAAAATTAAAAATCTTTCTTGTTCATTAATATCACCTCCCTCTATTTATAGAGTTTGGTATTCACCCAACTATTAAATGTTCCCTGTGAATATAGTATCAAATTAATTTCTATATAGCAAGGGAAAATGTAATAAATTAGTAACAGAATTTCGTAATATGAATGTTAATATTAACATAATGCTTAAATTTATATATAGGTTTCGATATTTTTGTTTAAAAAAATTCTTTAAAAACTTTTTTCTTTTCCTCTTTTGGGTTATACTTATAATATAAATAACAAGGAGGACTTTAATTATGGAATTTGTTGAACTTACAGAAAAAGAATTTTTAGATTACTCTTTAAAAAGTAAATACACTAGTTTTTTTCAAACTCCTTATTGGGCTAAAATAAAGAAAAGTAATGGCTGGGATAGTCATTATGTTGGTATGAAAAAAGACGATAAGCTAGTCGCTGCTACATTATTACTTAGTAAAGATATAAAATTCTTTAAGAAAATGTTTTATGCTCCACGTGGTTTTCTACTTGATTACAATGATTTTACTCTTATAAGAGATTTTACTTTAGAATTAAAAAAATATTTAAAAGAAAAAAATGCTTTATTCTTAAAAATAAATCCTTATCTAGATTATCAAGAGCGTACTGTAGATGGAGATATTGTTCCTAATACTAGAAAAGATGATTTTATGGCTCTTATGAAAAGACTAGGTTATAAACATATGGGATTTTATATAGACCAAGACGAAAAAAAAGACCTAGAGCCTAGATGGATATCAGTTCTTGACCTTAAAGATAAAACCTTTGATGAACTTTTTAAAGATATGCGTAGTAGTACTAAATGGCGTATTAATAATAGTAAAAAGAACTGTCTTAAAGTAATAGATGCTACTTATGAAGAATTAGATGAATTTAAAAAGTTAATGAAACATACATCAGAAAGAAGAGAATTTATTGATAGACCCTTATCATATTACCAAAATATGTATAAAGTTCTAAAAGAAAAAGATTTAATAAAAGTTTTATTAATAGAAATTAACTTTAAAGAATTAAAAGAATTATCTATTAAGACTATGGAAGATAATGAAATTAAATTAAAAAATATGGAAGGTAATAAGAAAAAAGAAGGACAAGTTAAGGAAATAAAGCTTGAACAAGAAAGATTAAAAGAAAAGATTAAAACTCTTGATGAACATATTAGTAAAGATGGAGATAAAAAAATAATATCTGGTGGTCTTTATATGTTATATGGTCATGAAATCATCTACTTATTTGGAGCTAGTTACAAAGATTATATGAAATATAATGCTCAGTATTTACTACAATATGAAATGATTAACTATGCTAAAGACCATAATTATGATGCTTTTAACTTTTATGGCATAGATGGTAACTTTAATAAAGAATCTAAAGGCTATGGCTTATTTGACTTTAAAAGAGGCTTTAATGCTAAAGTCCATGAATTAGTTGGAGAATTTGATTTAGTAATTTCTAAAAAAGGTTATTATCTTTATAAAATAGCGTTTTCTTGTTATAAAAAAGCTAAGAATATCTTTTTGCGTAAATAATAATTTATTTCCCTACAAAAATATGATAAAATATCTACTGGAAGGGGATATGTATGGAAGAACACATTATAGAAATGAATGAGAAAAACACTCTAGCCATGAAGCTTCTTCATTATTTCATAACGGAAAAAGGTTATACACCTATAATATTACAAGGTGCTGAAGATGAAATTTGGTTAGAAAATTTAGATGAAGATTATAAAATCGTCAGGATAGTTATTAGATATATTCACAATGATGAACAATATAAATTTGATGTTTTTAAAACTAATAGAATATTAAAGAAAATAAAGAAAAAGACCTTGTCATTTAAATTAAATACTCTTAGTATATTTTTAGATCTTGGAGGTAGTGTTAATTTAGATGAATTTAGAAGTGATAATATAACAGCAGTAGAAGTTCATGAAGAAAATGAAGTTAAGAAAAATAAAATATTAAAGTCAATTTTTCCAGATTTATCTAAGAAGTTAAAATTTAGTGAAGATGGAGTAGCTTTGTTTGTTAAAGTTACTAATGATATAAATGCTCATAATAAAAAAGACCAAGAAAAAGTAGCAGATGTCTTCTCACCAAAGAAACCTGTAGTTACTTATGCTTTAATTCTTATTAATGTCTTTATGTTTCTTTTCCCTTTAATAAATGGTAATAGTGAAGAGTTTTATAATTTATTTGCATCCTATGGACCATTTGTTAAGATGGGAGAATATTATAGACTACTAAGTGCAGCCTTTATGCATGCTAATATCGCTCATCTTATCTTTAACATGTATGCTTTATGGATTATAGGAATGCAACTAGAAAGTTTTATAGGAAAATGGCGTTATTTAGTAGTTTATCTATTTAGTGCTATCTCAGGTTCACTATTATCTGTAATTGTTACTCCTAATGCTGTTAGTGTAGGAGCAAGTGGGGCTATCTTTGGACTTTTAGGAGCCTTATTATACTTTGGATATCATTATAGAGTCTATCTTGGCACAGTTATTAAAAGCCAAATAATTCCTCTAATTGTTATTAATTTACTTTTAGGATTTATGGTTCCAGGTATAGATAATGCCGCTCATATAGGTGGTTTAATTGGTGGAGCTTTAATGATGATTGGAGTAGGAGTTAAATATAAAAGTAGTAACTTTGAAAGAATAAACGGCTTAATAGTAAGTGCTATATATATAGGATTCTTAATATACATGGCTTTCTTTCTATAATTAAGCCTTTTTCTATAACAGAAATTACGAACTAAAGTTTTATTAAAAATATTAAATTAGTATAACAGGAGGTGATAATTTGATAGCAGGTGTCTTAGTTGAGATAACTAGTAAAAGTGTTGATAAAACCTTTGATTACTTTGTCCCTAAAGAATTAGAAAGCAAAGTAGAAGTGGGTAAAAGAGTAGAAGTTCCTTTTGGTAATAGAACTTTAGTAGGCTTTATCCTAGAAATAAAAAAAGATAGTAACATAGATAACTTAAAAGAAATAATTAAAGTCTTAGATGAAGAAGTAATACTAACTAAAGAATTATTAGAACTAGGCAAATATTTAAAAAAGACGACTTTAGCATCTTTAATTAGTTGTTATCAAGTTATGCTTCCTAAAGGGTTTAAAGCTAGTATTAAAGGAAATGTTAATAAAAAATATCGTAAAGTATATTATTTAAATGCTTATGATAAGAAATTAACTGATAAACAAAGTGAAGTTATAGATTTATTTAAAAATAAAGAGAAATTAAGTCGTGATGAGTTAAAAGATGTTTCTCCATCTATACTTAAAACTTTAGTTAAAAACAATATTTTAAGAGTATGCGAAGAAGAAGTTTATAGACTAGATTATGAAAAAAGTGACAAAAAGATAAGGAGGTTAACTCCTTTACAAGAAGCAGCTGTTAATAATATTTTAACTACAGAAAATACAGTATCCTTATTATATGGTGTTACTGGTAGTGGTAAGACAGAAGTATATATGGAATTAATTGATAAATACTTACAAAAAGGCTTAAAAAGTATTGTATTAGTACCTGAAATATCTCTAACTCCCCAGTTAATTAAACGTTTTGAAGAAAGATTTGAAGGTAATATTGCCCTTTTACACAGCGCTTTATCAGATGGTGAAAAATATGATGAATATAGAAGAATCGTAAAAGGAGAAGCGGATATTGTAATAGGTGCTAGAAGTGCTGTTTTCGCTCCTCTTAGTAATCTAGGTCTTATTATTATAGATGAATGTCATAGCGATTCATATAAGCAAGATAATAACCCAAGATATAATGCTAAAGATGTAGCCATCAAAAGAGCGAAAGACTTAGGAGCTAAAGTAGTCCTTGGTAGTGCTACGCCTATGTTAGAAGAATATGCTAGAGGCTTAAAGAATGTCTTTAATCTAGTAACATTAGATAAACGTGTTAATGGTAAAGAATTACCTAAAGTAGAACTTATAGATATGAATAAAGAAGTAGCAAAGTCTAAAGGACACTTTTCATTACCTTTAATAAATAGAATTAAAGAAACTATTGAAAGAGGTGAACAAGTAATACTCCTATTAAATAGAAGAGGATACTCTTCATTTGTTACTTGTTCTAATTGTGGTGAGTCTGTTAAATGTCCTAACTGCGATATAACCTTAACTTACCATAAAAGTAGTAATATCTTAAGATGCCACTATTGTGGTTATGCGACTAAATATGAAGTTACTTGTCCTAAATGTCATGAAAAATCCTTAAAAGATTTAGGAGTAGGGACTGAAAAAATAGAAGAAGAATTAAAAGAAATATTCCCTAATGTAAGAGTCCTTAGAATGGATGTTGATACCACTAGCAAGAAAGGTGCTCATAAAAAAATAGTAGATACTTTTGCAAGAGGTGATGCCGATATCTTACTAGGTACTCAGATGGTTGCTAAAGGTCTTGATTTTTCGAATGTTACTTTAGTAGGAGTAATAAATGCTGATACATCTTTAATGCTTCCTGACTTTAGAAGTAGTGAAAAGACTTTTGATTTACTTAGTCAAGTAGCAGGAAGAGCCGGAAGAGGAGAAAAAGCTGGTCTTGTTGTTTTTCAAACCTTTAATCCTGATAACTATGCAATAAACTATGCTAAAGATAATGACTATAAATCATTTTATCAAGAAGAAATGAAAGTAAGAAAGTTAATGAAATATCCTCCTTACTACTATCTTGTATCTTTAAATATCTCTAGTAAAGACAGTAAGTTAGCTTTAATAGAATCTAAAAAATGTGAGAAAATATGTCTTAAATATTTAGATAAAACTGTTATTTTAGGACCAAGTCCTGCTTCTATTTTTAAAAAGCAAAATGTTTACTATTATCAGTTAATATTAAAGTATCAGTATCAAGATAATATTTATGAAGTATTAGAAAAACTAGTAGAATATTATGCTACTATTAATAAAGTTAACTTAGATGTTGACTTTAATCCAATACATTTGTAAAATAAAAAAATATAAAAGAAGGAATTATTATGGAGAATTTACCCAAAAAATAGTTAGTATAAAAGCTAATGAAGTGTTTATTGAAAAAAGCATAAGAAAGTTTGGTTATACCTTGAATGAAAGAACTAATGAGAAAATTTATGTCCCTATAGCATTACCACGATGGACTAGACCAGAAAAATCTTTTCATATTGGAGTACAGATTTTAATGATAAGGGATATGCTAATGCAAATGAGGGTAGTCTAATTCTACTATCTAGTGGTCATTATTTAACTGCTAAAGGTTTAATAAGAATTTGTGAAGAAAAAGGACTTTTAGATACTATAGGTAGCAGAATAGAAAAACAAGAATATTATAAATTCTCAAAAAATGTAGAAGAAAAAACTACAACTCTTGCAGATAATTTATCTAAAATTAATAATTTAATAACTGAGTATGGTATAGGAGAAATAGAGCTTAAAAAAGAAGAATTAATCTCTAGATATGGTGAAGATGCTTATAGAAGAGCTTTAACTAATGATTCCTTTGTTTGCTTAATTTATAATCAAAAACTTCCTGCAAAAATAGTAGATTTAGAATTATTTCAAAGTTCACTTGCTAAAAGAAGAATACTTTCATATATAGATAAAGAAGATAATGTTTTCTATTATAATGCCAATAAACATGTTAAACAGAAAAAATAAGTTATATGTTGGATACTTGCGTAAACATAATATTTATGATATTATTAATATGTAAAGAAATTTTACATAAACTAAAAAAGAGGAACATTTGATTTGCTAGCGAATGTCTCCTCCGTTTAATTAGGTTTGGACACTCTTCTCAAATGTTGATTAGAGTGTCGCTATTTATATTTTAATTGCAAGTATTAGTAAGGCAAGACTAATTAGAAGAATTGAAAGTTGTTTTAATGTTTTTATAATAAATGTTTTTAACTTCATTTCCTTCTTCCTCCTTTCTGGAGGTACGACACTCATATCAAATGTTCCTTGTATATATAGTATCATACTATAATCTATATAACAATCGAACAAGAGATAAATTTAATTAGTAATTTATGGTAATAAAGGACTTAGATATTCTAACTCCTTTTTTTTGACATATTATTTATTAGGTGATAATTTATGTTGTTTAATTTATTTGATAGCCTTAGAGGGTTATTTACTTTTACGGCCAGTTACTCTAATCAAGTCTTTAAAGAACCACTATCAAAAGAAGAGGAAGAAGAATGTATTAAGAAAATGGGTGAAGGAGATAAGGAAGCTCGTAATAAATTAATAGAGCATAATCTTAGATTAGTCGCTCACATCGTTAAAAAATTTGACTATAAAAATGTTGACCAAGATGACCTTATTAGTGTTGGGACAATTGGCCTTATTAAAGGAGTAGATACCTTTGTTCCTAATAAAGGTAACCGGCTTACTACTTACTGTGCTAAATGTATTCAAAATGAGGTGTTAATGTATTTCAGGGCTAATAATAAAAATAATAAAAACATCTCTTTGAATGAACCTGTTGGTTTTGATAAAGAAGGAAATGAAATATCAATACTAGATGTTATAAAAGCTCCTCGTCCTGACTTTATAGAAGAAATTAACTTAAAAGATAATGTTAAACTCCTTAATAGTTATTTAAAAGTTCTAACAAAAAGAGAAAAAGAAATAATAGTTAAAAGATATGGCTTAGAAGGTAATGATGTTTGGACACAAAAGATGATTGCCGATAAATTAAATATCTCTAGAAGTTATGTCTCACGTATAGAAAAACGCGCCCTTACAAAAATACTTAGAGAATTTATAAAAAATAATAAGTATAATAATCTAGACTTTAATTAATACTATTATTGATATTGTTTATTGAATTTTACTCTGCTATACTAATATTGAAAGTGGTGTTTCTATGAGAAAAAGAAGAAAAATAAAAAAAAGAAGAACTAATTATAGTGAAATGTTTATTAACTTTAGTGTTACTACAGTACTCTTTTTTATTGCTTTCTTCTTTTTTCTTGTTCCTAAAGTTAAATTAAACGATCCTATAGATAAAGTAATTAACATTAATTCTGTTTATAGCAATGAAGGAGTAACAATAGAAGATATTTTTGGGAATAAAATGATATTTAAAGCGATAAGTAATATAGATACTAGTAAAAATTCTATTAATAAACTTGACTATATTTATAAAGATAACTTCTTTTCCTTTAGAATAAAACAAAATGTAATCGTTAAAGATATAGAAAGTCCTAAAATAATATTAAATGGTAATGAAGAAGAATATTACTGCCCCAATAGTAAATATGAAGAACAAGGTTACAAAGCCTATGATAATGTAGATAAGGATATTACTAAATTAGTTAAAGTTAAAAAATATGCTAATAAAATTATATATAGTGTTACAGATAGTAGTGGTAATAAAAAAGAAGTTACAAGATTTATAAAAAAAGGTGATAAAGAAAAGCCTACCATAACTTTAAATGGTGATAAAGATATCTTTATCACTATAGGAGAACAATATAAAGATGAAGGAGTTGTAGCGATAGATAATTGTGACCAAGATATAACTTCTAAAGTAAAAGTAACTAATAATATTGATAATACTAAAGTAGGAGACTATAAAATAAAATATCAAGTTAAAGATAATAGTAACAATAAATCTACTATTACAAGAAATATAAAAGTAAGAGAGCCACTAGAACCTAATACAATCTATCTTACTTTTGATGATGGACCAAGAGATGGTACTACTGATAAAATACTAGATATCTTAAAAGAAAAAGATGTCAAAGCAACTTTCTTTGTTACTAATAATGGCAGTGATGATTTAATTAGAAGAGCTTTTAGTGAAGGACATTCCCTTGGTATTCATACAGCAAGTCATAGATATGATTTAATCTATGCCTCAGTTGATAACTATTTTAATGATTTAAATATAGTAGAAAATAGAATATTCAATATAACTGGAAAGAAAACAAATATTATTAGATTCCCAGGAGGTTCTAGTAATACTATTTCAAAAAAGTATAGTTTAGGTATAATGAGTACTTTGACTAAAGATGTTATAAGTAAAAATTATCAATACTATGATTGGAACATAGATAGTGGAGATTCTATTTATAACAACTCTAAAAATGATATCTATAATAACGTAATTAATAATATATCTAAAGACAAGTACAATGTTATTCTAATGCATGATACTAAAAATAAAACAGTAGAAGTACTACCTATGATTATAGATTACGCTAAAAGCAATGGTTATAACTTTAAAACCTTAACTAGTAATACCATCCCTATACGGCAAAAAGTAAATAACTAGAATATTTTCCTAAAATAATATATACTAGTATTAGAGAAATGCAAAGGAGTATAAAAATATGAATAAATATTTACCTGATATTTATAAAAAGAGTATTTTTGATATTAACTATAAAAAGTTAAAAAAAGAAAATATTAAATGTTTAATCTTTGATCTTGATAATACAATTGCAAAGATAGATAGTTTAGAAGTTGATGATAAAACTATAGATTTAATTAATAATTTAAAACAAGACTTTACTGTTTTATTAGTTTCTAATAGCCCTAAAAAAAGAGTTAAAAACTTTTTAGATAAACTTAATATAGATGGTTATTACTTTGCTTTAAAGCCAAGTACTAGGACCTTAAAAAAAATAATTAGTAAATATAATCTATCTAATAAAAATATTGCTATAATAGGAGATCAATTTATTACTGATATGGGATATGGCTATAAAGGTAAAATAAAAAAAATCTTTGTCGATCCTATTGCAACTAAAGATTTAAAGATTACCAATATTAATAGATACTTAGAAAATAAGATAATGACTAAGTATAGTAAAAAAGATTTATTTAAGAAAGGTGAATATTATGAATAATGAGAAATATTGTCTTGGTTGTGGTATTAAACTCCAAGATGAGAATGTTTTAGGGGAAGGTTATACTACTAGTCTAGATAATTCTTTATGTCAAAGATGCTTTAGAATTAAAAACTATGGAGAATATCAAGTTGTTACTAAAAGTAATGATGAATATCTAGAGATTCTAAAAAGTGTAGGAGAAACTAAAGACTTAGTTCTATATATCGCTGATTTGCTAAACCTAGAAGAAGATATTACTAAGATTAGAGAATTTATACCTAATAAGATGATATTAGTACTAAATAAAAAAGATGTTTTACCTAAATCAGTTAAAGAAGAAAAAATAATAGATTACTTCTCTAATTTAGATAAACCTTTCGATAAAATAATCGTAATTAGTGCCGTTAAAAACTATAATATAGATTACTTATTAAAACAGATTAAACTATATCAAACAACTAATAACGTTTATGTAGTAGGGCATACTAATGCTGGTAAGAGTACTTTAATAAATAAATTATTAAGAAACTATTCTACTAGTGATAGAGAACTAACTATGTCACCACTTCCATCTACAACTTTAAATACAGTTAAAATAGATATAAATGAATATTTAACTCTAATAGATACCCCAGGATTAGTTGATAGTGGTAATATAGTAAATTATATTAGTGAAGATGAATTTAAAAAGATTAGTCCTAGAAAAGAGATAAAGCCTAAGACTTTTCAAGTTAAGAAAGGACAATCTATTATTGTTGAGAATATATTAAGAGTAGATTATGTAGAAGGAGAAAAGAATAGTTTTACTTTCTATATGTCTAATGATTTAAAGATTAGAAGAATATCTAATAAACATGATGACTTAAAAGACTTACAAAAAAGAACCTTTGAAATGGGCTATAATGAAGATTTATGTATTAATGGCCTAGGATTTATAAAAACAGTTAATAAGGGTACAATTGATTTATATTTAGATTCTAAAGTAAGCACTTATAAAAGAAATAATTTAATATAATTGATATATGTCAAGCAGATAAAATCGTTATTGCTAGTTTTAATAAATCATGGTAATATTAACTTAACAAGATAGAAAGAAGGTAATAGAAATGGCTAATTTAATTTATCAGGGTAAAATAAATCGTCAATTACAGGGTAAATTAATTCGTCATTTGTAGAATGACAAACTTCTTTCTACTAGAAATAGAATAAAATGACGAATTATTTTACCTTGGATTCATATATAAAA
>CALWAJ010000009.1 GCA_944373065.1 uncultured Bacilli bacterium | reverse complement strand
GTAATTTTATTCTGATACATATAAATCACCAATCCCTTTACACTCTTATTTTAGAAAAGATATCTTATTTTGTCAATCTTTTCATGATATCTTCTTTTCTACTTAAGCGTAAAGCTAATAAGTTATTACTCCTAATATTAGCTAAAAGAAAAATTACATCTCTATTATTCATAAATATCACCATTACTATTCTAATACAAATAAATATAAGTATCCACTAATTCGACAAAAGAAAAAATACTTTGACAAATATTTTAGAAGAAGTATAATAATATCAATTTGGAGTGATTAAAATGGAAATTTCTAATGAATTTATTTTATATCTAATTATGAATGATTCACTAAAAAGCTTTTTAGAAGCTAATGGATATATTTTAATGTTGTCAAAAAATAATATTGAAATAGAAAATTTAAAAAAGAAAAAAATTGAAAAGACAATAATATTAGATGATGATAAAGAAAGAATTCGTATTAAAGGAGAAACTATAGCCATTAGTTTCAACAAAGATAACAATAATAATTATTACTTAGATCATTTATTAATAGGTGATGTTAAGAAAAATGAATTTGACTTTTCTTACCGAAATAATTTAGATAAGATTATTGTTAAAATGATTGCTGACAATCAAAAACACATTTTCTTAATAAAGGATAACTATCTAGGAATTAAAAAGATATCTATGCCTAATATTAATAGCAAAAAATCAGATAATCTTGGAATAAATTATATAGTAGAAGATTTCACATTAACAGAAAATGATAATTCTAAAAGTGAAAATTATTTAAAAGAATGTCAAAATGAATTTATAATTTTAGAATATAACTATCCAACAATTACAAGTTATATAAATGATAATATGCCATTTATAAGTAAATGCATAGATACATGTAATGATAAGCCAACAAAAATATATGAAGTTAAAAGAAAAAGAAATAGATAATTATAGCCAATTTAGCATAATTATAGTATAATTATAATAGGTGATGTAAATGAATTACCCTACGGGGATAAAAAAAGAACACAGACAAATTATAAATTATAGTCATAGAGGTATGACTCTAGAAGATGATATTAATCATAGTAATAATTACTATAGAGAAAAAGATATCGCTTATATCTATAAAAAGCCTACTCCAATCAAAGTCACTAAAGTTGACTTTAGAAAAGATAGAACCTCAACAATTAAAGAAGCTTTTTATCAAGAACCATCAACCACTGACTATAATGGTATATATAAAGGAAAATATATTGATTTCGAAGCCAAAGAAACAAAACAAAAAACATCTTTTCCCCTTGCAAATATTCATCCTCACCAATTAAAACATTTAGAAAATATAACAAGACATGGGGGAATTGGATTTATAATTGTACGTTTTTCAAATCTTAATGAAACGTATTTATTAAAAGAAGAGGACCTTTTTTCTTTTACTGAAAAACAAAAAAGGAAATCAATACCCCTTACATATTTTAAAGATAAAGGGTATTTAATAAAAGAAAACTACAATCCTAGATTGGATTATTTAAAAGTAGTTGATAATTTTTTGGAGGTAAAATAATATGGCGAAAACAAAAACAAAAAGGAAATTAAAAAAGAATAATTTATTTATGATATTTGCTCTTATGTTTATTATTCTAATGATAGTAAGTTATTTTATTTTAGGACTATTAGTAACAGCCTTTATGGGTATAGGCATACTAATAATTCTTGGAATAGCGAAAATTATAGATAAAACAAGAAATAAACCTAAACAGAAAAAAATAGTAAATACAATTTTAATAATTGTCCTTTCTCTTGGAATATTAGGAATGCTTGCTGGTATTGTCTTTATGATTTATATTGCAATATCAGCTAATCCTAAATTTAAAGTTGAAAACCTAGATAGTAGTGAACCAAGTATTTTATATGATATCAATAATGAAGAATATGCTAAACTAGGTAGTGAAATGCGTGATAAAGTTACTTATGATGAACTTCCTGAAGTTTTAGTAGATGCAATAGTTGCTACAGAAGATTCAAGATTCTTCCAACACAATGGATTTGATGCTCCAAGATTCTTCAAAGCGTCTTTAGGTCAACTTGCTGGTAACTCTGATGCTGGTGGTGCTTCTACTCTTTCCATGCAAGTTATAAAAAACAGTTTAACTTCGAGTGTTGATACAGGTATTAAAGGAATAATAAGAAAGTTCCAAGATATCTACTTATCAATCTTTAAACTAGAAAAGAACTATACTAAAGAACAAATCATAGAATTTTATGTCAATAATCACAACCTTGGTGATAATATATATGGAGTAAGTCAAGCTGCTAAAGCCTACTTTAATAAAGAGGTTGGTGAATTAAATTTAGCAGAAGCAAGTCTAATCGCTGGTATGTTCCAAGCACCAAACGCCTATAAACCAACTGATGAAGATAATATTAAAGCTGCTACTAAAAGACGTAATACTGTACTTTATCTAATGGAACGTCATGGCTATATTACTGAAGAAGAAAGAGAATTAGCAAGTTCTATTAGTATTGAAAGTCTAGTTAATTATAATGAAAGTGCTGCTGCCTCAAGTAATAGTGAATATCAAGGTTATATTGATACTGTTGTTGCAGAAGTTCAAGATAAATATGGTATAAATCCTTATACTCTTTCCGTAAAAATATATACAAACTTAGATAGAACAAAACAAGATGGTCTAAACAGAGTTATGAACGGTGAAAGTTATAACTGGATTAATGATGTTATTCAAAGTGGTGTTGCCGTATTAGATAGTGACTCTGGTAAAATACTAGCTGTTGGAGCAGGAAGAAATAAAACTGGAGTCAATACTTTCAATTATGCAACTGATATGGTAAGGCAACCAGGTTCAACTGCTAAGCCCCTATTTGACTATGGACCTTTAATTGAATATAACAATGCCTCTACTTTTGGCTATAATGATGGTAATGATAACTACAGAATGTTTGTTGATGAACCTTATTCTTATACTAATGGAAAAGAAATAAATAACTGGGATGGTAAATTCATGGGTAATATGACAACTAGAAGAGCCTTATCACTATCAAGAAATATCCCTGCTTTAAAAGCTTTCCAACAAGTAGATAATTCAAAAATAATCGAATTTGTAGAAAAATTAGGAATTGAGCCTGAAATAGAAAATGGTAAGATTCATGAAGCTCATGCTTTAGGAGCCTTTGATGGAGTAAATCCTTTACAAATGGCCGCTGCTTATTCTGCATTTTCAAATGGAGGATATTACAATGAACCATATTCTGTAAATAGAGTAGTTATAAATTCTAGTGGTGAAGAATATGAACATGAAAGTGAAAAAACTAAAGTTATGGAAGACTCTACCGCTTATATGATTACTAGCATGCTTGATGATACTAGCATCACTGGCGGAGGTGCCATGGATAAAGTTGCAATGAAAACAGGTACTACTAACTTCCCAGCAGAACTAGTTGAAAGATATGGTATGGCTGATGATGCAATTAGAGATTCATGGGTTGTAGGATATACTACTAAAACCACAATCGCTATGTGGTATGGATATAAAGAAACTAATGAAGAAACAGTTGCTCAAGGTTATTATTGTCACAATACCGCTGGTACAGTACAAAGAGATAGATTATTTACAGCGATTGCAAATGAAGTATTTGAATCTAACAAAGAAGACTTTACAATGCCAGATAGTGTTGTAAGAGTACCATTAGTCGCAGGTAGTTCTACTGCAAGAATAGCAGGAACAGGATATACTGGAAGTATTATCTATGAATATTTCAAAAAAGACCATGAACCTAAAGGAAGTCAAGAAACAAGTAATTTAGCAACACCTTCAGGATTAACTGCCACATATTCAAATGGTAATGTAAAACTATCATGGAATGCTGTTAATCCAGGTAATGTAGATTCATCTTATGGAAACTTTGGATACAATGTTTACTTTAATAATACACTACTTGGCTTTACAACAAATACTAGTTATACTGTTAATAATCCAAGTAATCCTTATGGTACATATAAAGTAGTAGCAACCTTCCAAAAATATGACGGACTAAATAGTGATGCTGCTACCTATGAATTAAAGAAACAAAGTAGTAATTTAAAAATAACATCAAGTAATATAAATGTAGATACATTTAATATTAGTGATATAACAAACTATATAACAGTTTTAGATGGCTCTACCAATGTCACAAACGAAACAAGTAATTGGACATTAGTAAGCATTTCTCCAAATATTGGAACTTCTATCTCAACTATTTCAACTGCAGGAACTTACACATTAAAATATAGATTTACGTATGATGGAGAAACAAAAGAAACAGGAAGTATAACTGTTAATGTTACTGGTACTACTCCAGATGAGGGAACTACAACCCCTCCTCAAACATAAAAGAAAAAGAAGCTAGTTTAGCTTCTTTTTTCATATCCACAAATCTCTTTTAATTTACAATTCTTACAATTAGGAGATACAGCTTTACAATAATATCTACCAAAAAGCACTAATTGTAAATGAATTCTTGACCACTCTTCTCGGTCAAAGGCCCTTTTTAATTTTTCTTCTATCTCTCTTACACTATCTTTATATTTAACAAGACCTAATCGTTTAGAAACCCTTTCTACATGAGTATCAACAGCAAGAGCAGGAATTTTACAAAACTCACTAAAGAAAACATTAACAGTCTTTCTCCCCACTCCTGGAAACTCCTCTAGTTTTTTTCTATTAATAGGAACAACACTATTATACTTAGATACTAATATATTAGCAATTTCTTTAACATAAATAGCCTTTTTCCTAAAAGAACCTATTGGTCTTAAAATATTTTCCAAATCACTTATATCAGCTTTACTAAGTTTTTCTAAACTATTATACTTACCAAATAATATTGGTGTAACACTATTAACTCTCTTATCAGTAGTTTGAGCACTAAGGACAATAGCAATTAATAGTTGATAATCATTATTATAATTAAGTTCACATACAGGATTTTCAAATAATTCATTTAAATAATCTCTAATAATATTAACTCTTTCACTCTTCTTCATCTTCATCAAACCAATCATAATCAAATAATTCTACAGGTTCTTTAATTTCTTTCTTTTTATTATTTAAGAAATGTCTAACCTCTTCCCCTGTCTTTAATCCTTTCTTATCCCATTCATATAAAATCTTATCAATATATCTAATACTAGAAACACCATTTAACATTGCTTCTTTTACTGCTTCTATAATAATATCACTACTAAAATTACTAGACCAAGCTTTAATAAATTCTATTTCACTAGGACTTAAAGTTCTACCAAATTCCTTTTCTATTGCTGAAAAAACACTACTATCAATTTGTTTTTCTAAAGTATTATTATCTTCTAATATAACAGCAGCAAGCCTTTCATAAAATAAACTTAAATCGACCTTTTCTTCAACAATTCCTTTATCATTTTTCACTGTACTTATCAATAAAAGTTTTTTATCACTCAAAGAGGAAATAAGTTCTAGGACTTTAATTGTATCATAACCAAGTTCCAAAGCTATCTGTGAAGGATCAAAAAGAAACAAATTACCTTTTCCTCTCAAATACATAAGAAAAATAAATTCTTCTAAACTTATATTTAACGCTTTATATCTTCTATAAAAGTCTAAAGGTACAACTATACTACCATCCATTAGTAAATTAATTAGATGCTTCTCTCTCATTAAGTTCCTCCTTCTTTACTACTAAACTAGTATATATCCTTTTAACTGAAAAAAGCAACTTATTTCTTTCATTATCAACACTACCATTAAGAACTTCCTTTTCTAACTCTTTCCATATATCACTTAAAATAGGGTCTTCTTTTATATTTAAAGTATTCATAATATCATAAGAATCTATTAATATATCACTTCTTTTATGAATATTCATTGATTTATATACTTTCATTAATTTTCTCTTATTTATACCTAATATCTCAGCTGCTACACTACATACATATAATCCATAATAATAAAGTTTATCTTTACTAAGTGGACTATCATTCATAACAATTCTTATTTCTTTCATAAGCTGTAATTCATTTCTTGTAAAAGGATATATATCATCAACTTCTAATACTGTCCAAACACCAATAACCTGACTACAACTCTTAACTTTATCTAAGTTTTTAAGTTGTAATACATCCTCTAAATTTAAAGTTTTTAATAGCTTAAGTCCTATATCAATATTAACACTACTAAATATCTTATCAAGCTCTTCTTTTTTTCTATGAATTGATAAGTCATTAAGTAAGTATTTATTCTCTTCAATCGCTTCAACTACTGATGAAGAAAGTTCAAACTTTAAAGTAGTAGCAAACCTGATAGCCCTTAATATCCTAAGAGCATCGGTTGCAAAAGATTCCATAGGATCAATTACCGTTCTAATAATCTTTTTATTTATATCTTTCTTAAAGTCTAATAAATCAACAATATTTCCCTCTTTATCCATACATATAGCATTAATAGTAAAATCTCTTCTTTTCAAATCTGTAATTAAATCATTAACATAAGTAATTTCTAAAGGATGTCTATTATCCAAATAATTGTTTTCTTTCCTATAAGTAGTAATCTCAAATTTTATATTATTATAATATATAGTAACAGAACCATATAACTCATTATCAATATTTGCATTAGGAAATATCTTAATTAAATCCTTAGGTTTAGCATTAGTCGTAATATCAACATCATTAGATTTAATGCCCATTATATAATCACGAACAAAACCACCTACAATATATGCTTCATAAGAGTTATCTTCTATTATATTTAAAACTTTTAAAGCCGTATCTAACATTACTTTCTCACAACCTTTTCCATATACATTTTATCATCTATTAAGATTTTTTAAAAGTAATTGCCACTACTCCCCATTCTTTTTCATCTTCTTTTGTATAGTATCTCTCCATAATATTTAACATTCTTCTTTAGTAATATTATCTAAATAAAGTCTTTCCATTTTATATTTACTAGCTAAAGCATCAAAAGTATCAAAATAATCTAAGTATAAAACTTTCGCTCTGATTTCTTCATCATCTAAAGGCCTTCTAAGAAATATTAAAGTATCACCTACTTTTAAGTTTCTCCTTTTTGGATCATTAAGTCTAACTTCAACATCCTTTTTACCATTCTTGACAAGATCAAATATATCACTATCTAAATGTATAAACATTTCCATATTATCACGCTCCATAGTATCAAAAATAAAATATTAACAAAATAAAACTTTAATTTTAAGGTTTTATGTCTAAAGAAAAACATTGCAAATAACGCTCCTAAAACTCCTCCTATTACACTAAACAAATATAGAAGTTTTTCACTAATTCTATAATAATGTTTAATAGCAAAAAATTTATCTGCTCCATACATAATAAAAGTTAAAATATTAATAATAATTAAATAGATTATCATAAAGAAAAAAAGCCATTTAGGCTTATTTTATTTTAGTTTACTGCATCTTTAAGAGCAGATCCTGCTTTAAATGAAACGGCATTTCTTGCTGCAATACTAACAGTCTCACCAGTTCTAGGATTACGTCCTTCACGAGCAGCTCTTTCTGAAACACTAAATGTACCAAATCCAACTAATGTAATTTTATCTCCTTTAGCTAAGGCTTCAGTAATAGTTTCACAGAAAGCATCAATAGCACGAGTTGCATCAGCTTTAGTTAAACCAGCTTTTTCTGCAACAGCTTCAACTAATTCTACTTTTTTCATTTATAAAACCTCCTATTAATTTAAGCATGTATCTTGCTTACATAATAAGGATAGCATGAAAGCCTTGGTAAATCAATGCTTTTTACTAGATTTTACATCAATTATTTGGTATTTGTAAGACTTGACCAATGGATAGTAAATTAGATGTCAAATTATTTAAAGTTTTAATAGTATCAACTGTAGTTCCAAAACGATTAGCAATACTCCATAAACTGTCACCTGAGGCTACTGTATAGGTATTATAAGTTGGACTACCTGGAGTACTAGAACCTGCTGTAGGAATAATTAATACTTGGCCAACTGATAATAAGTTAGATGTTAAACCATTAGCTGATTTTAATTCATTGACAGTTACCCCAAAACGATTAGCAATACTCCATAAGCTATCACCAGATTGTACTGTATAAGTAGTAGGAACTGTATCATTTTCTTCATTATCTTCTAAGTCATCTCCTGCACTAATCCCTGGTATTATTAAAGATTGCCCTACACTTAAAGTATCACTAGTAAGATCATTAGCATCTCTTATTTCTTGAACCGTAACCCCAAAACGTCTTGCTATACTCCAAAGACTATCTCCTCGCTCTACTGTATAATAAAAGACTGTCCCATTATCCTCATCTTCACCATTATCTTCTTCGCCACTAACACCTGGTATAGTTAATACCTGCCCTACACTTAACACATCACTTGTTAAGTTATTAGCATCTCTTAAAGCTTGGACTGTAACTCCAAAACGATTAGCAATACTCCACAAGCTATCACCTTTTACTACAGTATAAGTAGTAGATGGTCCTGTAATATTATCATTACCTTCATTACCACTACCTACTCCTGGAATTATTAAAACTTGCCCTATACTTAAAGTATCACTAGTAAGATTATTGGCACGTCTTAAATCATTAACACTTATTCCATAACGACTTGCTATACTCCAAAGGCTATCTCCCCTTTGCACAGTATAAGTAACATTACCACTTGGAGGAACAATTTCATCACCTTCATTACTACCAGGTATTCTTAAAATTTGCCCTACACTTAACACATCACTAGTTAAGTTATTAGCATCTCTTAAAGCTTGGACTGTAACTCCAAAACGATTAGCAATACTCCATAGACTATCACCTTTTACTACAGTATAGAAGTTATTACCACTACCCTCAGGAGGAGTATAAGGAACACCAGCATACTCTGCTATCGCTCTAACTACCGCTTCCACATAGTTCAATAAATCATTTTGTAATTTAACTCTATCATTAGCATTATCAATAAAACCATATTCTACTAACACTGACTGCATAGGAGTAGTTTCTCTAATAATGTAATAGTAGTCTTTTGATGGATCTTCAGGAAGTCTTCTTTGATAGTATTTACGCATAATTTGTCCTTCACTACCTATTTCTTCCAAGATAGACTGTGCTAAAGTAGAATTATTACGTAAAGCATAAATAACTTCAGCTCCTTCTCCACCACAAGATTAGCTCGTTCATCGTATACTACCAGTTGTTGCATTATTAAATACCCTTTGAATAACATCAATACCTACTATTTTTATTATAATATCTTGATATTCTCTCGATTCTTCTGGAGTTAATTTTGTTGTTGACTCTAAAAAATTAACTGAAGATTCCACTGCTTTATATACCTTTTTATTTTTTTCATTTAGATGTGATTCTAAGTATATTTTTAATCCATCAATAAGAATTTTATTCATATTCTCATTATATTCTCGATTCATAGTACTCCTCCTTTCCTTTGATTAAATTCATTATAAACCCAAAAGTCGAAAATACAAAATTAGCCATATAAAAAATCACTAAATTAATAGTGATAAATCATTTATTACATTGATTCTTTCCTTTTCTGCCATAAGGATTACGAGCAACATTTAAATTCTGATATTCAAACATGCAATCTGGTATCACACCATATTTATATTTAATCGTTATAATTCTATTTTTATCTATCACTATTTTATCTACTAATGTATGTATTAATTCTTTTTTAGGTTTATTTAAATCCAATAGCTTTTTTATTTTTTTAGTATAATCAGGTAATTCTTTTAATTTATTTTTTATTTCATATTCCCTTATTTTATCATTGTTAATGCTTTCATTAATTTGGTGTAACTTTTCTTCAAAGGGTTTTGCTAATTCCATATAAGTATCTGCATTAATAATACCATTATATTTATCTTCATATAATGAAGTTAATCTACTTGTTATCTGTTCTTTTTCACTCATTAAAGAACTTATATTTTTATTTATATCTTTAGTTTGCTTTCGTACTTCACTAGCAACTCTCTTATTTAATTCTTCTATATTTAAATTTTCAATTTTTATTTTTATGTTTGATTTTATTTTTTCTACTATTTGATCTTCTAAATAATTATAAGGAAAAAAGTGTGGCTCACATCTTTTTCTTAATGGGTCTCTAGAGTATCTATTGCAATTAACACTCCAGTAATCTAACTTTTTTCTATATAAAACACTTAATCTGTTACCACACTCTTTACAAAATAGAAGTCCTTCTAAATCCCTAATTATTCTTCTGTTTTTAGGCCTAACATCTTTTTTATTTTGTTTTATTAAATTCGAAATATATTTAAATGTTTTTTTATCAACTAATGCTTCATGTGTATTTTCTACTATCATCCACATACTTTGGTCTAGTGTGATTTTTTTCTTAGATTTATAATTAACTTTAGTTTGAGTATGTTGAACCATATCTCCAGTATATATTCTATTGCTTAATATCTTTTTTACAGAAGAAATGTTCCATGTATCTCTTACTATTAGCCTAGTAGAATAATTTGTTTTTTTATATCCACTAGGTGTTGGATATCCTTTTTCGTTTAGCATAGTAACTATTCTAGATGGACCAATACCATTTTTTCTCCATTCAAATATTTGTTTAACTATAGGAGCAGTTTCTGGGTTTGGTATTAAATGTCCCTTATCTTCAGGATCTCTCATATATCCAAAGCATGGTAAACTTCCTACAAATTTGCCACTTTTTCTTTTTTCATTTAATACATTTCTAATTTTAATAGAATTTTGTTTACTATAGTAATCATTACATGCAATTATAAATGTTGAAGAATCATTACTAGCTTGATTTTTAAAACTATCGTATGATTCCAATATAGATATAAACCTTACGTTCTTTTCAGGAAAATATGTTTCCATATAATACCCTGTCTTAATATGATCTCTACCTAATCTTGATAAATCTTTTACTATTACACAATTAATCTTTTTTTCTTCTATATCTTCAATTAATTTTTGAAAACCAGGTCTTTCAAAATCAGTGCCAGAATATCCATCATCAACATATTCTCCTATTAAGTTAAAATTATTATTTTTAACATAATTAGTTAATAATTCTCTTTGATTAATTACACTTTCACTATCAGATTCATATTTTTTATTTTTATCTTTATCTTCTTGAGATAATCTTATATAGATTCCTACATTGAAATCTATTCCCGATTTATTATACACTTTTACCTCCTTCTTTTAATCGGGTATTAAGACTCATCCATGATAGCATCATAAAATTAAATATGCAAATCATTTATTAGATGATTCTCCTTTTGTTTCTTTTATTATCTCTTCAATAAGATATTTTAAAATAAGATCTTTAAATGAAATATTATTCAAATAGGCTCCTTCCATATTTAAACCACCTATTTAAATTTATGTTTAAATTATTCATTATTGATATTTTTTTCATACTTATATCCACTCCTTTCCTTAATTAATTTTGATTAAGTATGTTAATATTTAAAACTTATTTAAATATTTTAAATTTATATAATTAAATTTTTTATATTATATTATATTTATTATATTATTGTAGACACAGAGTACCATTGAAAAAGAAAAACATGTACATTGACTTAAATAACATTGTCTAAAGTTATGATATTTTTGGCTATTTAATAATATATATTTTTCTTTGAAATTTATGTTTAAATTCCATTTTAATATAACCTATGTCAGATAATTCTTTTAATAATCTTGAAATAGTTCTATTACTTGTATTTAACTTTTCAGCTAAATAGTCATTTCCAGCAAAACAATATCCTTCTTGTTGCACTAGTATTATTAATAAGCTAAATAAAACTTTAGTACTAGGTTTAAGATTTTTATCTGTTATTACTGCTAATGGTACTTTTATATATTGTTCATAATCCATTTATAATACCTCCTTTCTAACTAGGATGACTTTTCCTTTAAAAATATCAAATTATAAATTAGGAGCATAAGAAGATGGCACCATAAACTAAAAAATTCCTTATAAGCTAAGGAAATTTAATGGTGCCATTCTTATTTCGTACTTACGAAATTAATCCTACAATATAGGTTGATATTAAGGATCATCAATAGTTTTATTCTTATTTTATAAGATAAATAATATCTTATATACCATCCTACTTTTGAAAAATACAAAAAAATGATAGGATGGTAGACTTTGTTATCAAAATTTGTGCACAAAAAAATCCCAGCTATTAAACTGAGATAAAGATAACAAAAAAATGAAATAATATAGACATAGTTCTCACCAGCTAATTATTTCATTTTACTATATTTTACCACTTGACCAATAGAAGTCAATGACTAAGTGATGCAAAAAAATGCTTTTTTGTGCCAATCCATTTCTTATATTTTTAGTTAAAAGTATCCTGTTTCAACATTTCGGCAATCATGTTTAACTTATATTTTATATCATCCCATACCGCATTCATATCCAAAGTTTTTACCATTATCTTATGTCCATTTAATCTTTCTGTTATAGATACAGTTGGTTCATTTATAGTTTGGGCATATAGCAACATTCCATATACTTTATCCTCTTTATAAGGATCTTGATTATCAACATAAGTTAATATTTGATATAAATTGTTGTTACTAATAGTTCTACATCGTGGATTAATATAATTATCTCTTAAAATTTTATTATAAAATTTGGCATCAATTATCAATACTTTATCGTTATATTCCAAAGTAATATCAGTTTTCATCATAGGTATATTACTACTCATTGGTTTATCAGTTAAATAAAGTCTTTTTGATGAAGCTTTGAATTCCGGATAATGTTTTCTATAATATGCTTTAATAAAATTTTCATATATAGAACTAACTTTTGTATCATCTAAAAATTCCTTGAATTTATTATTTCCCTTTTTATCACTTACTATCAAACCATTTAAAATTAATTTACATAAATCTATAACATATTTATATGCTAGATTATTTCTATTAAATCTTATTTTATCCCAATTTATAGATTTTATTTCAACAATGTCTACATCATCAAAATAAACACTCAGCTTCTTTAATAACTCCTTAGTATTTGTTCCAATTTTATTTGATTTTAATAAATAATATATTGAAGTTTTTATAACTTGATTCAATAAGCAATTTTCATCATATTTATCATATTCACATATAATTTTTTTCTTAACAAATGAATTATTATTTATAGAATCATTTAAGTTTATTTTTCCTTTAATTACATTTATTTCATCTTTAAAATCATTATAATCCTTATACATTCCCTTTTTTATTTGTCTTTTTAATATCATATACAATAATAAAGAAAACAAATTATATATATTTTCAAATGCTTCACTTCCTAAAGATTCCTCTTCTTTTTCGCTTAGTAAATCTCCATAAAATGAATAGCAAAGCATATAATAGATATTTTTAACTTTATTATCAACACTAATCATCTAAAACTCCAGCTAAAGCATTTTTCCACTGAATTAATGAATCTTCATCATCATACCAATATTCTTCTAATAAAGGTATTATCTCATAAGTAATGATATCTTGAATATCTTTTTTATTTCCTTTTCTATCTTTTAATTGTGGGCAAAAATAACTATGTCCTATCTTAAAGCCACTACCTAAAGATTTATCATTTTCTATAGCCTCATTAATTTTTTTAATAATATTAATAACATTACTAAAATCATTATCGAATTTTTCATTAAAGGCTTTTATAAACTTTTCATTGTCAAATGCTGGTTCAATTCTAATAAATGAGAATCTTCGTCTTAATGCGTAATCAATTAAAGCTAAGGATCTATCAGCAGTATTCATTAAACCTATAATATATAAATTATTAGGAACAGAGAATGTTTTTTCAGAATACGCCAACGTTAATTTTTCACCTCTTTTATCAGCTTCTATTAACATTAATAATTCACCAAATATTTTTGATAAATTACCTCTATTAATTTCATCAATTATTAAATAATAATTATTTTCACTATCATTTTCTGCCTTCTTACATAGCTTATAGAATATACCTTTTTTTAATTCAAAACCATTTTCTATAGGTCTAAATCCTTCAATAAAATCTTCGTATGAATAGCTTTGGTGGAATTGAATTAACTTAACCTTATTTGTATCTTTAGAACCAATAAGGGAATAAGCTAATCTTTTTGCCATGAAAGTTTTTCCTACTCCTGGGGCTCCTTCTAAAATTATGTTTTTCTTTTTTTCTAATATTGATATGATTGAATCATATTTATCTTCAGATATGAATACATCTTCTAAAAAATTATCTCTAGTATACTCATCAAAATCATTCATTTCCTCTACTTCATCTTCACTTTCGTTATTTGCAATAAATTTGTCATAAAAAAGCCATAACGTAATTCCAATATATTGTGGATCATTTGATAAAACACATGGAACTAATTTTTTTATTTGCTTAGCAAGAATACAAGATAATTCTGGTGATAAGTAATTTGTATTATAGTTCATTCGAAAATATTTTAAAGTCCCTAACAGTCTATCTCTTGCACAAAAGCCTACAAATTTATTTGGATAATATAAAAAACATAATTTTGTAAGAACTGCTGGAATACTTGAAATTAAAGTGTACTTTTCAAAAATTCCAGTTAGATCATCTATGTTTTCAACTTCAATCAAAAATGAATATAATTCATTTCTAAATGCAATCCAAAATTCATTTGGATTTTCAATTAATTTATTATTTCTTCCATAATAATTTCCATCACTTCTATAATAAATTCCATGTTTTGCAGCAGTTCCTCCACCTATTCCAGGACCAGCATATTTATATTTTCCAAACTCCAATTTGTAAGACAAAGTCTCCTTAAAATCATCTGTGCCTAAAGCATATTCTTTTAAAGATAATGTCTTTATTCTTTCAATTGGGTATTCTTTAACAAATTCATTTCTTAAATTAATTCTATTGTTTATTTCTGAATCATTTTTCAAATCTTCGATAATATCTAAATAAAACTGCTTGTATTTATCAATTGTTAACGTTTCTTGTGTTTCGTCATTAATAATTTCTCCAGTCAATAAATAAGTTGAAATGCTATCAGCAATATATCTGTATGTTTTATTAGTTGTATTTCTTAATTTATTAATTATTATTCCTTCATATCCCTTAAATGCCGCATAAAGTCTTATATTTCTTACAGAATCTTCCATATTAGTTGAGATGTTCATTCCATTTAATATTTTATGTGGTATATTACCATGCTCATTTGCTTTTAATATATCAGTTTCAATTTGATTAATAGACATATTAAATAAATAATTATATACAATACTTGGATAATATTCTTTATAATTGGTTCTAACAAAGTTTATATCACTATTTTCATTAACTAAAGATGGAAATTGAATATATTTAACAAATATATCATTAAATTCAAAATCTTTATCTTTTCTTGGCATAACATCATCAAAATATTTACTTACAAACTTAACAATTGGTAATTCAAGATTTATTCTAATTTCTTTACTGTTAGGTTCGCCTACTCCTGCCGAAACAATAAGATTTTTCCATATATCATAATGACAAGGTTCTGTTGGTTCAACATCCATATATGTTTGATCATTATTTCTTCTTTTATTTATCTTTTCAACAATTAACCCTACAGATTCATATCCCGCAGTAAGATAATGAGATAGAATTTTTTCAAACTCGTCTTGGCTTATATATAGCTCTAAATTATTTGTTCCTAATTCTTCAATTGTCTTCAGTATTAGTTCAAACGGTCTTACTATTGTATTATTTACCTCAACAATTCTTTTAATAAGTAACAATAGTGTAACCTCTTTAGTTGAAAGCAATTCATTCATATATAATTTACCAATTTCTGTTATGTTTGGATAATTATATAATTCAAAATCTTTCAAAAAGGTTGACCAACGCCTTCTAAAAAATCCATGAGTATCAGTTCCTTCACGCAAATTAACAATTTTTTGTGACAACATTTGATCCTCAATTTCCATATCATTTCTACTATTATCAATAATATTTAATACTTTCTTTACCTTTTCTTCTTCAAAGTTAATAGTTCTATCTATTGTAAATAAGCCCATACTAATCCTCCTATTCAAATGGTTCTACTTTTAAAATCTCTTTAACAATTTGAATCATCATATCAACAACTATTGAATTTCCTGCTTGTTTATATGCTTGTGTATCAGAAACAACAATTTTAAATGAATCATCATATCCCATTAATCTTAAACACTCTCTAGGTGTTAATTTTCTAACTTTACCTTTATAAGTTACATAATTATCCACACCCGCTCTATGCATTTTGTGCATTGTTGCTAATAAAGGCCTAGCCACTTTCAAATCTATTTTTGGCTTAGTATAATAATTTTTACTTCCTGTGGACATTACATGTTTTAAGACTAACTCACTTAAAAAATACTTGTCATCAACCTCTCCAGCAAGTTTTTCTAATTCTATTGTACCATTAATTGATTTAAAATTGCCAAATTTTGTAGTAGTTTCTAAAAAATCCTGCATTGTATAATTTAATTCAATAGCTTTTGGTTTATCAATGTTTTTTGATTTGTCTTTAAAACCCACAACGATTAGTCTTCGTCTTGTTTGTGGTATACCACATTCTTTAGAATCTAATACCATAGTTGTAATATTATATCCTAAATCATTAAACACTCTTTGAATCACATTCCATGTCTTTCCACTATCATGTTTTAAAAGTCCTTGCACATTTTCATATATAAATACTTTAGGTTGAATTTCTTTTACCAGCCTTGCATATTCATAGAATAAAGTTCCCCTAGTATCTTCAAGTCCTTTTTTGTAACCCATTATCGAAAATGATTGACAAGGGCTTCCACCAACAAATAAATCAACTTCATTTTTATATTTTCTACCATCAAGAAACCTTACATCATGATAAAAATCTTCATCATTAATTTCATAGTTAGCCATATATGATTGTTTAACAAAGTTCGTTTTTTTATTATTTTCTAATAATTTATCAACATATTCTTTCTGTTCTTTTTTTGTTTTTAATGCAAAAAATTCTTTTTTAGCTTTTGTCTCATCTATATTTTCTATTTCTATATCACCGCTATCACATGCAAATACAATTTTATAGTCAATGTTTAATCTCTTTAGAGCCCACTCTATTGAACCTATCCCGCTAAATACTGTTGCTAATCTAATCATTTTTTTCTCCTTCCTCAAATACGCCAGTTTGTATTATTTCCTTAACTATGGCTTCTAAAACATTGACAACTATGGAATTACCAGCTTGCCTATAAATTTGTTGATCTGGAACGGCAATTTTAAAAGAATCGTCATATCCCATTAACCTTAAACATTCTCTTGGAGTCAGCTTTCTAGCAACTCCTTTTATTCCATTGTATTTTCCAACATATACATTATTTGGATATTTCTTTTTTTCATTATACTTCTCAAATATCATATCCCCGCACCAATTAAATTGTTGATTAGCAGCTTGTGTTCTTGCTATCTTTGAATTGATACTTACTCTCTTTTTTAAACTTAATGGTTTAGTAATCCATTTAAATCCCTTTTCTCCATGATAGTACTTATAATCGACCTTTTTTTCTAAAAAATCTTTAACTGTTACATCTAATTCTTTTTTTGGAATTAGTTCTGGCGGTAAAATATCTAAATCATTTCTTATAGCAACCACATATATGCGTGTTCTATTTTGTGGAATACCATAATCCTTTGCACACAGCTTGTTTAATCTCCATTTATACCCCAATTCATCAAAAACATTTGATATTACTTTCCATGTATTTCCATTATCATGGCTCAACATACCTGGAACATTTTCATATATAAATACTTTAGGCTGTATCTCTTTTACAAGACGTGCAAAATCATAAAAAAGTGTTCCTCTAGTATCTTCAAATCCCAATCTTTTACCACTAATTGAAAAAGATTGACAAGGACTTCCACCAACAAACAAATCAACTTTGTTTTTAAATTGATTTCCATCAAGAAACCTTATATCTTGATAAAATCTATCTTTATCTAACTTGTAATTAGCTAAATAGGATTCTTCAACAAAATTTTGTTTTCCTGTTTTATCATATAAATTATCTATATAATATTTTTTTTCTTTTTTAGATTTTAAGTTATTTAAATCTTTTTTTATTTCTTCTATATCAATTTTTAGTTCTCTTTCTCCATTATCACATGCAAATACTATTTCATGTTCTATTTTCATTCTATTTAAAGCATGTTCTATTGAACCTATCCCACTGAATACCGTTGCTAATTTTATCATTATTTTCACCCTAATTAATTATAACACAAAATTTATAATTTATCCGGCTTTTTTCCGTTTTTTTATCCGGTAATTTAATATGATGTAAAATATAGAAAGAGATGTTTTACAAATCAATTTTTTAGACAACAAAAAAGAAGAAATTAATCTTCCTTATCAAACAATTCTTTAACTATTAAATCTTTTAAATATGAATTATCATTTTTTGCTAGTAATAGATGTTCACAAAATTTAATTAAATAACTATTATCTTCTTTTATATTTAAATAATTATTGGTAGTAGTAGGCAATAAAATATATCTATTAACTAATTTTAAAATGTTCTTTAATATCTAATATTTCTTTTGAAATATCGTCATATGTTAAATTAAGCGTAAAATAGAATGGCATAATTTGACTACTCTGATGAATATGTTGGTTTAACATAACTTTTTTACTCATCAAATATTCTCTTGTCACTTTGGTAGAACCTTTCCATCTATTACCACTGAATATATACTTTATTTTAGGGCCAAATTGTTTTTCATGCAACTGCGCATCGTTATGAGAAACATCATAAAATTGTTTTTCAATCCATATTCTCAATGCAGCAGTATATATTATTTTATTTGCAGTATTTTCTAAATATGAAATGTTTTTAAAAGTATCATCATCAAATTTATCAATCAAATCTACAAGATAATCATTTTTATAATTTATACCATCTATATTTTTACTAAATGGCTCATCATAATGAAAAATCAAATGGTTTTCATATTCATCTGGGTTATTATCATTCCATGTTTCTTTTTTAGTAAGTAATTTCAAATAATTATAATGAGTATATGTCGGATTTATATTTTTTAATAATTCATATATACTTAAAATATTATTCGTAGTTGAAAAATTTATTTTATTCAAATATAAAGTATTCTTCCTTTTTTCTAAAACGCTATATTCAAACAATGCATTATACTGTGTATTTGCTATATTAATAGTATCAACATTATGAGTAAATATTAATATCTGTTTTGTATCGTCTTTCGCAGATGTAATTTCATACATTATCTTGTATTGGTTCGGAATATCATAGCTACTTAATGGATCATCTATTATTAATTTTTCCTTATCGCTTGATATAAATTCTAAAATACAAACAGTAAATGTCATTAAATTTATTTCACCAGTGCTATATTCTTCTACTTTTCTTGGAAGTCTAATTTGAATCATTTTATTTGTTTCATCAAATATTATATCAGTCGATTTTACAGAAAATTGCAATTCAAAAGTTGAAATTAAAGATTCACTATGCTTCTTTAAATTTTCGTAAAATTTTTCTTTTTGATTTTTTAGTTCTTCTATATCTTTGTTTAACTCTTTTAATTTAGTCTTAGCAGATAAAATTATTTCTGTTTTTTCTTTATTACCCTCACATATAAGATAATTTTCTAAATTTTTAATTGTAAAATTGTTTTCAGATATAATTGATTTAACCTGTTTTACATTTTCTAATATCTCTTTGGGTTTTAATTGAGAATGTGAACTTTGATAATTTTTCACGATTTCTTCTTCTATATCTTTTATTTCAGATAGTTTTCGCTCAATCACAACTTTAATTGGCTCATCATTTTCTTTTCCACATACCGGGCAAACTTTTTCTGTATTATCTAAATAGTTATTAATTTCTTCCAAAAAGTGTTTTTTAAAATTATCTTTAATGTCTTTAATTTCCGTTGTAATTTTCTCAAGTTCTATAATTTTTCTTGCATTTTCATCAAAAAAGGTTCGGTTATCATTATTCATTGAAAATATACATTCTAAATTTTCTGCCGAAAAATTTTCAATGGCTTTTTCCGGTTCTTTTCTTAATAATTCCAAATTTTTAGATATTAATTCTGCACTTTTTTTATTTGTAATATTAAACTTTTTTAAATTACCTTTAACATCAATACTATTAATTAAATTTTCTTTTTCTTCATTTTTATTATCTAATAATACTATACTAGCGCCAATTATTATTTCATTCTTTTTATTTATAACAGATTGTTCTACTTCACTATAATCTATAAAAGAATAATTTGGAAATCTATTTTTTATATTTCTATAAATTGATGTTTTTCCTGTACCATTTGGACCAAGAATAATTTTTATTTTATCTCCTAAATCTATACTAAAGTCAGTATCGAAATTTAAATAATTAATTTCTTTAAAATTGTTTGAATTAAACATAAAAACACCTCTACTTCTAAAAAAAAGCAATATTAACCACTAATTCAAGATTAATACTGCTCATCTTATAAGGTAATTATACCATATTTCTTTTTATTTTACATAAACTTAGTATAATTAGTAACTAAAACTCAATTTTAAGCTTACTATTATGTTAAAAACACTTTTCTTAATATTTATACATATAATTCTTTTTGCTTTAATTTGGCCGTCTTAATACCCTTATAAATTTAATCGTTGTATGAGCTAAGTATGTCCTCCAGCATTTATATGATTAGAAATAAGTATAGCATTAGGACTACCACCAAAAGCTTCATTAGCCCGTCTAAGTCTTTCTGTTCTACTTATATTTTCATCATAATCTCTAGTTAAAACAACAGGTATGCCTAACTCTTTTAATCTATCAGCCATATATAAAGAAGCTTCTAATGTAAAGTCTTTCTCTTGTAAACCACCACTTACAGCACCTGGATCAGCACCTCCATGTCCAGCATCAACCACCACACCAGTTACTCTTCGCTCATTCATAATATTCACCTCTACATTAAAATATGTAAAAAGGCCTATTTTGCTACTATTTAAAATTACACTTTGGTACAAAAGTTAATACATTACCAAATATTTCTAATTTACTAGAATCTCTATTATAAATAAGTGCACCATCATCAAAGATAGCATATACACTTTTATTTTTGTCGTTAGCAACTTCTTGTAATTTTGCTAAATATCTCTTATTATTTACTGAATGGACATCCATATAAAAAGGATCATCTAACACTCCAAATCCATCATAAAAGGCAAAATACTTATAATAATTATTTTTAGCAGTAATAAAATATCTTTTTAATTGTAACTCACATCCTGCACTCTCACCAATAATTATTCCCTTATAATGTTTAATATAATATAAAATTTCCGTATCATGCAAAACTTTTTTGAAAAACATTTCAGGATTTCCACCTGGCAAAAGTAAAATATCACTATTTTTAATAATTTCAATAAGGTCATTTCTAGTATCTTTATAAGGGTTACATACTCTAATATTTTCTCCACTAATACCTATTTTTTTTAATTCGGTATAGTATTTATTATATCTTCTGCCATCTATAGGAAAATACTCTTTCTCAAATTCATCACTTGTTATCTCGACAGGAAAAGCCCATGGAAAAATTGCCACTTTATAATTAGGTTTAACAAACTCTTTTAAACGTTCTACTACTAAGTCCATTCCAAATTCAATTTTACTAAATAATATACTATACATCATTATTCTCCTCTTTAATGAATACTCCCCGCAGCAAGCTACGGGGTATCTTCCCAAAGCGATGTTATTTTTGCTGTTGAAATTTCAAATATA
>CALWAJ010000008.1 GCA_944373065.1 uncultured Bacilli bacterium | reverse complement strand
TTTATACTATTATTATCTTTTAAATAATTAAGATAATAATTATATACAAATCTTTTACATCCTAAAGTTTTATTAATAAATACCTTTTTTTCATTTGTTGGATATAACCTAAATTTATATGCTCTATATATCTCCATAATGTGAACCTCCCTGCTAAATATTTGTAACTTAAGTGTACATTATAGAAAATATGTTTGTCAATACATTTTTTCGATTTTTTAGTATAAATTTCCTATTGTATAAGAAAAATAGCAATGTAAATCGCTATTTATATATTATTCATCTTCAAGTACTTCCCCTGCTGGATTATTCCAACACTCACTCCATCTAATTAATGTTTCATTATCTGTAATAGAGTCTATCATTGTAAATACTAAATTAATAATAGTTATTAAGAAGAATAGTAATAAAGCATAAATAAGTCTTCTAACTATTCTCTTTAAAAGCTTTTTATTTTCTTTATCATCACTACTAATCACAGCTTTACCTAAATCAAAAGTACAAAGCACTAATAAAATAATAGGTATAGCAATCTGAATGATAGGAAATACGCCATCTTTAATAACTCTAACTATAGCATCAAATCCATAACAATTACTATCTACATTAACTACAACTTCATCTAATATTTGAAACATAATAACACATCCCTATTACATAAAAAATAGCAACGCAAGTTGCTATTTCTAAACTATTCTTCGGATACTCCACCCTCTGGATTATTCCAACACTCGCTCCAATCTTGTAATCCTGGTGCATCGCTTCCTGCTATACCACCTACTATAGAGAATAATACACTTAATAAGGTTACAATAAAGAACACAGCAATGGCATAGATACATCTTTTTATTAATTTAGATTGAGCTTCTTTAACAGCTTTATCATCAGAAGATATAACTGCTTTACCTAAATCAAAAGTACCTAAAACAATCAAGATAATAGGAATTCCTATTTGTAGAATTGGAAATAAACCATTTTTTATTATTCTAACGATAAAACCAAATCCATGACAAGGTCCATCAACCATAGCTTCTGTTGTTTCAGATAATACTTGCATATAACTCATTAAATTAAACATAACACTTTCTCCTTTACTAACATTATAATATAAAAAATATTAAGATTTGTCAATCTTATCTTTTAAATAGGCCAAAAATCTTACTACCTTCTTCTTTTCCTTTAGTTTTATTAATAAGGCCTATTTTAGATAATAAATCACTTAATACAGGATTTTTTATTCTATCATTTAATGGAGGAATATTATAAAACACTTTAGTTTTACCTTCATATTCAAAATCCATTATATCACTATGTGATAATAAACTTTTATTTAATATTATCTTTCTTCCTTTTAACTCTTCGAAGATTCTTCTATCTCTTCTCATTAGTTTATTTAATTTAATACTAGAAGGCTCTATTAAGTATAAAACATCACTACATGCTCCTTCATTACTAGAATCATTTAAGTCTATTAATATTATAGAAGCATCTTTATGTTTTACTACTTCTGTCATCAGATTTTCATCACTAACTGAAATCATATTACTACTGTTAAAGTAAAGAAAATCATGACGATTAACTTCTATAGCTACTACACTCATACCATAAGTCTGCTCTAATTCTCTTTTAAGCATATAGATTAATGTAGTACTTCCTGCATGATCAGTAACATTTTTAATTCCTATTATTCTAGAACCGCCTATTACTTTTTCACTGATGGTACTAGATAAATCATTTAACTGCTGGATATGGGCTACATCTTTATAGGTATTAGGATGATCTAAGAAGTATTTAACTCCATCTAAAGTAGTTGTAAAATTATAAATACCCATAGAGATTATTTTAGATAGATAACTACTAGATGTTGACATTTCATTATTAGGTAAAACTAATATTATCTTGTCAGCATCTAGTCCTATAGATATCTTTTGAATATTTACAATGTTATCATAATCTTTGATAGCTGTTATATCTAAAATCATTCTAGCATAGAAGAAGTTTTTGAACATATCAACTATTTCATCAGCAGTATGGACTCCATCCACACTTTTAATGACATCTATATCTAGATTAGCAAGCATTGCTTTAGCTTCATTAGCTATTATAACGTTCATTCTATCACTTCTTTCTATTAATAGATAGTTCTAGTCTCACCAGTTACTTCTAAGAAGTTACCTAGGCCAATTAAATTATTAATTACAGGAATATCAATATTAACAAAAGTTACTACAGTATAATAGGTTCCATTTCTATCTCCATCAGCTTCAGCTGTAGATACGTTAGTAGCTTTATAGCACCAACCTTCTTGAAAACAAGTATAACCTTCGCCTCTTTTTTCATTAATTAGCTTATTAGAAACATCATAATTCATGTTTGCAACATATTGTTTAATCTTGGTTTTTCCTTCATCATTTTCAGGGCCTTCATACTGTTCTATGATATTAATAATTTGATTCTTAACACGAAATGCCCTAGTGTAATTTACAGAATAAGCCATATACCCGTTAATTAGTAAAACAAATGCTAAAATAACTTGTAATGCAAATACTTGTCCTATGGCATCTCTCATTATAAATCACTTCCTTACTATTTGAATTTGACATTGCTTTGAGAAGTAGCATTATCATTCCATGTATCTTGGATAGACTCTTGAATTGTAGGCCAAAAGAATGCAAAGAATGCTGCTATTACTCCGATAAGTACAATTGTTACAATAGTCATATTTAATTCTCCAGTCGCTTCTTTCATTTGTTTATATCTCCTTTCTTATTATACATAATTAATTATAACAAATAATTAATAGTTTGTAACTATATTTTTAAAAATTATCCCATCATTGTCATCATTGAAGCAAGTATTATTACCATGACACTTACACCAGTAACAACTAACATGATCATTGTTTGATTTCCCATATGATCAAGTCTTTCTTTGTATTTTGTTTCTCTTGCTTTCGCTTGTAAGTTAGAAACTGTTCTTGAAAACATTAATAATCTTTCTTGTTTCTTTTCTTGACCACCTAATCCTAAACGATACAATAGACGCATCATTCTCATAGAATCTCTAACAGGATAATCATTTGCAAAATCCATATAAGGATTAATACTAGAGTCACCAGAATTTATTTTTTCAATCATTTCTCTTAATCCTGGTTTAAAAATATCAGGAGCATCATTAATACTTTTACCTATAGCAACAGGGACAGTATAATGTTGAATTAATATTTCTAGACTCTTTAAATAGTATGGCAACATTATATCAATTTGATGCAAATGAGCTTTATAATATTTTTTTAATTGCATATATGGCATTTTAAAAATGGCTACAGCAATTAAGCATGATAGAATTATGTTTATTAATGTTACATCATCTATGAATAGAAACATAAATATAAAGAATGTTGCTATAGCATAAGTTATTCTTTTTTGAAATAAAACATTAGGATCAGCACTATCACCATATTTAGCATATACTAAGAAGTTATAATCATCTTCTCTTAGTATTTCAAAATATTTTTTATTATCATTAATAAATTTCTTTTCATCTATAGTTTTATTATAGATTAAGATAAACAGTATAATTACTGCAATTATTACAATCTCCATAATTACTCTACCCCCACATTCTCATTATAATATTTTTCACCTTTTAATAGGAAGTAGCTGTTAAAGATTATAATACCATGTAATATTAATTGTACAAGGATATTATCAAGTAAAGCTATATAACTTTCATTTCCTAACATATATTGAATTAACATAACTAAAAGGTATAGCATAATTCCATATTGTAAGAATTTTTTATGGAAAGTTGCCCTATCCATTCTATCTCTATAGACACTTTCAACAAGGGTATCGATATCTAGTTGCATATTTTCTAAACTTTCTCCAGTGTCTTGCGCACCTTCTTTAGTGATTTGTAAGAATAATTGATGCATATTTTTGACAATGTAGTATGGATATTTATTATCCATATAAGCGATAGCATTATCAATAGAGCCATCTTCATAAGCCATATCTATTATATGATTTACATCAGCTAAAACAGGATCTTCTAAGATTCCAGAATCTCTTACACCTTCTAGAGATTTAACAAAACTTTGGGTTGTTGCAAATTCCATAATAACGTTAGTAGTATAAACTTGAATTTGTTCAAAGATAAATTCACTATACACTCTTTTACATCTTAAGAAGGATAAATATGGTATAAAACCTATAGCTATAATTACATATATTAGGGATATTATCAAGTTATAAAAGTATAGATAAGTAACTATACCAGCAAAGCCACCCATTATTACTATTTGAACAATGTATTGTCTAGCTGTATATTCTTGACCTAAATCTTTAGCTTTTTCTCTTACTACTTTAAAAGAGTATGGAGCAAATTTATCATAGATAACTTGAACTTGTTCGGTTATGTATTTAGATATATTTTGTCCTTTGTAATTTCTATAAAGTAGAATACCAACAGCGATTATTAATAGTAAAAATAATACCATTTTATTTCCTCCTTTCTTATACTATCTCAGTAGGAAAAGTTATCTTTGGTAAAGTTTCGTTTTCTACTTTTATATTTGGTGTAGGTATAGATGCTGTATTGTTTTCATTTTCATCTATATTTAAATTACTCATTGAATCACCTTTAGTAAATAGATTGTCTATATTTATGTTTTGATTTTCTAAGTATTCTTTTAAGTATTTACTAGGCATATTTTGTACAGGTGATTTACCAAATGTTTTTTGATATAGAATATGTGATTGAGGTTTATTATTCTCATCTACATAGAATTCTACAACTTCATCTACTTCGCGATGGAATTTACCATATTCTTTACTGTAAAAGGCTTTGATATGAACACCAATTTGAATATAACGATATATTGTATTTAAAAATTGATCTACATCAATATCACTTTCAAGCAGTGAATACATACGATATGGTATAGCGCTAGCTTTATCAGCATGGATTGTTGATAAAATATTATGTCCTGATGAAATTGAGTTACGTACGGCAGTAACTGCTTCAGCGCTACGTACTTCCGATAGTAGTATCCATTTAGGGTTCTGTCTCATACAGGTTACTAGCACTTCTGTGTAACTTGCAACGTTATTTGTTTTCATAGCAACTATATCACGATGAGGAAATATTTTATCAAGATGAAGTTCTAGTGTATCTTCTATTGTAATAATCTTTTCATTTTCTTTAGTATGACTTGCAAGATATTTTACAAATTCAGTTTTACCTGAACCAGTTTCACCACTTACCATGATATTACAGTGTCCTTCAACACATTTCATAAGAATATCATGAATATTAGCAGTAAAGTAGTCTTCACTTAATAATTTATCACGAGATAATCTAATTTTAGCTGGAGTTTTACGAATAACTGCAGCTATACCATTAGTGGCAATAGATTCATGTACAAAGTTAAGACGTAATTCAGTTGACTCTGCATCTAGAAAGGGTTTAGCATTGTTAAAGGTTGTTCCCATAACATTAGAACATTGAAAGGCTAATTTTTCAACAAAAGCATCATTTAGCCCTTCAATTTCTACTCTCTTTGAACCATCAGTTAAAGAACGAACCCAAATTTGACCATGGTTACAATAAGAAATATCTGTTATATCATCATCATCTATTAAGGGTTTAAATAACCCAAAGTCTAATTTATCAAATATGGCATCGTTCATAATTATCCTCCCTTTTTATGGTTGCTGAGTTGCAGCAATATCTTCTTCAGTCATAGCTGTAACGTTATTTATAAAGTTCTTTAAGTCTTCACTAGATAGTTTTACATCTCCAGGGTCATCCTCTAAACTCTCAGCTGTTGGAACTGGAATTATCTCAGATTCATAAGCTCTTAAAAAGCTAGCTTTACGAAGTAAGATATGATATTCCTCTGGAACAGCAAAGATAATTTGTGCTGGTACTGTTTTGTCATCTAAGTTAGCAAAAACATTGTTTCCGTCACTATCATAAACAGCAATTACTTTTACATTTTCTAAAAGTTTTCCTACCATGATTCTATCATCACCACTAGCAGCAGGATTATTAGGATCAACAACATTTTGTACTTTTAGATAAATATCAATATAGTTTCCAGGATAAATTGAGTTACTATAAGTACTTGCCATATCAACATCAAGGTTGTATAGAACGTATCCTCTAGGATAATCTAAGATGATACTACCTGGTAATTGTTCACGTGATACAACTGATCTAGTATAGAAGAGACTTCCTTCTGGTATTACACTATCTGCACTAGAGTACATATCAATAACATCAGCTGAATCAGTTAAAATTGTACCATCAGACATTGATTGTGGTATTTCTTTAGTTCCTACCATATCTTCTGTTATTTGGACACCAGGATCTATTTCTTCTAGAGCATAAGGAACTGTTATAGGAGTAATAGCTTGGTTTATTCGCATATTATATCCTATATATAGGATAACAATAGCAGCAAGAACACCAACTACAGTAACAGTGTTCTTGTTAGTTAAAAATTTCTTAAATCCTACAATTAAATTATTCATATTTCCTCCTTCTATTTGTTATTATCAACATTACTATAGTCCAATTCCCCTGATCTAGTCATATCTGTAACTAGTTTATTTTCATAATAGTTTGATTCTAATATTACATCAACTTTATTAGTAATATCCATAGCTTCACCTTGAACAGCAGCGGCTGTTTGTGATTTTACTAAAATACTAACTTTAGGTGGTGTCTCATTTATATCATAGAATCCAATATCATAAGTTCTTCTATTAGATACATTTTGTGCAAATCTTCTAATAAAACTTTCTACAAATTTCTCTTTATCTATTCTAAGAAGTCCGCTTAAGCGGTAATAACCTACATCAACTGCGTCAGTCATTGCCGCTTCAGCTGTCTCTTTTAATAGATAGTAATCTAATTCATTTCCTGTTTGGTAATTTTGAATTATATTTACAGCTCCGAAAGTAATTATAGCAAGTAATATAATTCCTACTACTAACATTGCTTTACTCATTAACTATTAGCTCCTTTCAAGATACTGCTTTGAGCTTGATATTCTCTATAACATCCTTCTGTGTCATCGATAATTGTTTTTTGACATTGACCTTCTGTCTCATTGTTACATCCGATTAATCCACTCTTTAGTAGTTCACTACTATTTAACACCTTATGTAATAAGTAACTTCTATAAACCGTAATACCAGCAGTTTTATTGTTGTTAGCACTTAAAACTTGTCCACTTTTCTCTGCTTCTGTTCCAGCTGGCTCTGAATAACTACCAACATCTTTGTTATATTTTCTTACTTTGTTCATAGTTTCAGGTGTTAAAACTATATGATAATCAAGATATGTATCACCATCGTATATATCATCACCCAAACGTTCAATTTCATTTTTTAAGGCAACTGGTTGAATTAAGTAATCTTTATTTTCAAGATTAGTGGCATCGCATGTCCAGTTAAATCCAGCTTCTCTTGATGTCTTTCCAGATTCATTTGATGGGAATAAATTATCTAGTGATACGGTTCTAAATTCAAAATTATTAACCGTTTCAGAATCATTTGGATCGCCATCATTACATTTTGGAAAATCTGGATCTCCTGGTTTACATGAAGGTGTTCCACCATCATCATTATCACCTGGGTCGCCACCAGGACCTTTTCCAGGGTCATCACCGTTTGTTCTATTATCATCAGGTTCATTTATGGCATAGAAACATTCAACATCAAAATTCCAACCAAAGTATCCATAATTTTCAATAGAACCTTTAATATTCATATCAAGCACTTCCATTATTGATGATTTTTCAGAATCAGTTAACGCATTTGGATCACCATTTTGATTAACTTTCCAATCATACCATGCAGTGTTTACAGGAACAGAATTTAGTTTTGTACAATATTGATTACCAACAAATGTATAGAAATCTTCATATCCTGGCTCTATTGAATGAGCAGTTTGCCCTGTTTTATTATTTACCCATGTACCAGGGAAAGTTATAATGTTATGATAAGCCCAATCATCAGGCTGTCCATCTTCACATTCACCATCGATAAGTGTAACCATGTCAGTAAAGTCTCCTGTTACTTTGTTACTATTTAATTTTTGACTAGAATTAAATTCTTCTGTCCAATCTTCTTTATTACTATCTGTATCATTACTATCTTTATTTTCAACAATTATTTGATAATCTGTTGTTTCATTTGTACATGTTGCAGCTTTACTTTCGCAAGCTTTCTTTGCTGCTTCATATTCGGCTAATTCTTTTTGATATTGTTGTTCAGCAATATAATCTGTTAGTACTGTATTACTACCACAATTGTTTTGCCATGAACAAGAATCACTACACCAGCTTGCATAACCATTTCTTTCACATCTCTTTAAGAATCCAGAATCTGCGCAGTATTTTTTGGTACTGCTTCCACTTACCCAAGCACCTTGCATTTCAGTAACTGTATCTTTTGTTCTATCAAGAGTTGCAAAATAGAACTGTCCAACATCACTTGAACATCCCGTTGTTGCAGGTATCCATGTCTTACCTGCATAATATCCACCTGGATCTCTTTGATGTTGTTCATACAAAGCCTGAACTTGACTAGCATCATTGCGATTAATTGTTGTTGGATCTAAACAACTATTAGCAACTTTAAATGCACGATATTCCTTGTTGTCAAATGTTAATAAATTATTTGATGTTGATTCACTATAATTTGTAGTTTTACTAGCTTTATAATTTCCCTTTATATAGACTTTATTATAACAGCTATCTATGCATTTTTGAGTATAATCACCACCATCGCATTCTTTAACGCAGGCATCAAAATCTTCATTAGGTCCACCTTTATCACTTTCATAACCATTACTTGATACACAATATGGTGTAGGAACACATACCGTTGGCCTACTAGGTAGAGGAGCAGTATAAGAAGCATCACACTCTACTTTAGATTTTATTTCAATTAAATATTGGAAACATAATCCTGCTTGAGTTGCAACTGGATCACTAAAGTTAACTTCTATTTCTTCTTTACAAGTAACTTTACAATTATTTTCTGATTCTGTCTCAATGTGATAGTATTTATGAGGATTTTCATAATTACCTGTATTAAAAGCATCACAAACCAGTTTATCAGTATTTTTAACATCAGTTACTTCTTGATAACTAGGATCAATCTCAATTTGAGGAGTACTATTACTACCACTATATAATCTTTCTGCATTGTTAATCCAAGTACTTACTTCATCATATGAATATTGAATTGAAGTTTGTTGTTCAAAGCAATAGGAAACTGCATTACGCATCGTTTCATTATTTCCCCATTTATTACGGTAATTAACACATAGAGCATTATCATAAAGATTATTTCTAGCTGAAGCTCCAGAGTATGCAGTTATTTGTCCTACTTGTTTCATTGCAGGACATACTCCATCATCTCCTGGCAAATAGAATGTTACTTCCAACCTTTTGTTAATATCAGCAGGGTCTAACGTTATTGTAAAACCTCCTGTTGCAAGATGAGGTTCTGAATCATAATTCGTGGTATATAGTAAACCTTGTGCTCCTGTAAAACTTACGATATTACCATTATATGAATATTTTATTTTATCCATATATGTAGCTTTAGTATAACCAGCTGAACACTCATTATTAGCAGCTTCTACATTAGATGTACTGGCTAGAACTCCTAGAAAACCAGAAGCTACAACTAAAGCTAATGTTATAAATATTTTAGACTTTTTCATCATTAACACCTTCTTCCATTCTCTCCTTTATTTTATCGTAATTTTTATTAGGCTCTACTTTAGCATACACTTTTTCTTCATCATCTCTTAGTTTTCTAGCATCTACTCTAAAGGAGTAATTAGTGCTAGCCCCATAAAATCTGGTACAAGTAAATAGTGTTAAGAGAAGGTCATCACTATTAACATCTACATCTATATCATACATACTTTCTCGCTTTACTTTTTTTAGATATCTCTTCTGTTCAGTTTCGGTATAAGTATCACTGTAAGAAGAATTTTGGTCATCTTCCAGTAAAGCTACAGCATAGATTCTATAAAGAGATGTTTCTCCTTCACTGTTTGTGTATTCTATGAATTGATTATCTTTTATAAAGTCTAAGTAGATAAATGACATAAGCTGTTCAAATCTAGTCATAGTATCATCATCAATTATCGGATTACTAGAGACATTTCTAATATTATGTGATATAAAGGTTGGTCTATTGCTATTTTCATCTGGAAAAGAATTGGTCCAAGCAAAGTCATAATCACCTTTAGAAACATCTACATCGTCATTACCAGCTCCTACTAACGGTAAATCTATGTTTGTTCCTTCAACTCTTAGCCACCCTACAATATCATCACCATATTTTTTAGCATTATTAATTTTTTCAGTCTCATCTGATATTTTGAAATTGCTCATCACTTTTTCATCACTCAGAAAGAAGAAAACTATGGCTGCTATAAATATGATAATAACAATACTTAATACTATAACCGTTTTAACCTTTTTTTGGCGAACCTTCTTCTTTTTCTTCATAAAACACTACTCCTTTTAATCTCTTACCTCATAAGGATTTGAAAGTGTACCACTACCATCTGTAATTATAACATCTTTTTTAAATGTTGCTTTTACTTTAACACCTGCTGTAGTATCATCAGTAACAGGCGTATAGCTTACTGTGCCTATAGGATATACCATAGTTTTAATATTTTCTTCATTTGATGAATCAATAAGCCAATAACCACTATCACTGCTCTTTAATCCTTTTGCACTAAAGATATCAAATGTTGATGGTATGCTAATAATATCATTGTACTCCTTAATATTCTTTTTACCTTGGTAAGTAACTCTTCCACTATATATTGGTACTTCTACTTTTGTTTTTTCGAACAAGTCAGTTGAAATGTATTTTGTTAAATCATTGATAATTTGATAACCAATATTTCCTTTTTGTTTAGAATTATAAACTTTCTTACCACTACCATTATTATAACCAATATTTAGCTCGTTGTCACCATTTTTTATTACTCCAGTCATAATTACTTCTGTAGTACCATTTTTATTTAGGTTAGATATACGATAAGTATAACCTTTATATGTTATATATTCACCTATTTGACGTTCATTTAAATTACTATTTTTTTTAGCAGTTTTATTCTCTACCAAGATATAAGGATTACCACTACTACCATTTCCTGATAGAACTTTAGTATTTTTCTTAAGAGTTATTGTAGGTCTAACATTAAATAAATATTCTTGATTCATAGGTTCAGTTTTCAACGGATAATCATACATACTAGTAAGTGTCCAAGGATTATTATCTTCCCCAATATTAGAGAACCACATTAATGCTCTTGAATCATAGAAACTATTACCATCTTGTAAAGTATTATTATAGTCTTGAATCGACATTATACCAATATTTCTTTTAGCGGAAGTTCTAGTACATTCTGTTGTCATATAATTATCTTTATTAACAACATCATCACACCATTTAGTCGCTACAATTAAGTCTTTATATTTATCTTCTAATAAATTATAGAAATAATCATTAAGCCATTTGTCTAGAGAACTATTAGCAAATCTACCATTATTTGTGTAATCTACACTGGCAAGTGGCTCTTCACTAACAGCCATAATAGTATCATTGTCATTTATTTTTACTATTCTAAATAACATATTATTAAACATTATATAGTTATCATCTCTATAACCTTTATAATAGTTATTTGTATCTTTCGTCGCTTCTTTTACAATGCTAGAAAGTCTTTCTTCAACATTAACTGTTCTTGTAACAGTAGTTTTATTATTTAGACTATCAGCAACTGTATAGGTTATCTCATAAGCACCAACATTTGCAGTATTTACTTCTCCTTTTACAGTAACTTTAGATATATCAATTTTTCCATCTGTATCATCAACAACACTTTCAATACCTGGATCTTCGTATGTTGAACCTCTACTAACCGTTTCTTCCATTTTTCCTTTTAAAGTGATAACTGGTCCTTCGTGGTCAACGTCAGATTCCATATCACCGCATTTTAGATATGTATAATATTTATTATCTTTTCCATCATTTACAACTTTTACATTAGATTCGTTCAAATCACAAAGCTTACCATAAGCTGTATATAAGCCATCTAAATACTCTTGTTTAACTAAGGTATTTAAAGAAACGGAAACAACTCTTCCTTTTTCACTTGGAAGATATGATCTATTAATTTGATAGTATCTTTCTCCTGCAGCTGCTAATTTAGATTCATTTTCTCTAAATACTACTCTTGGATAAATAAATAAATACCAAACTAATAATAAGATAGCAATTATAATTAATGCAATTACAACTATTCTAATAATTTTTTTCTTTGTCATAACAATTTCTCCTTATTTTAAATGATAAATATACTTTTTATCTAGTATTGTAAATACTAAATTAATTTTACCATTCTCATTCACATCTTCAGGAATTCTAAAATAAGCATAATTCCCATAATAATCATTAACAAGAGAGGTTGTTATTATACTATTTAAATTCCCTTTTGTATTCTCATATTCTATTTTAGCATGTATATCTGAAAAGTCAACAAAACTTTCTCCATTATAGGTATTACTTGAAAATGCTAATTCTAGTATTTTACCTTTGTTTATAGTTAAAGTATTATCTTTAGGTCCACAACTATTACCACTACAGCTATAAGTACCATAGACTGTTTGATTAGTTAGATTAGCAGAAGTTATCGTGATATTAGTTTTATCTTCAAATGTCATAGTCTCATTTAAATTCACTTCACTAACTGTTTCTAATTTTCTAAGGTCATGAGCATTAAGTTTAACTTTTTTTAGGAGACTTCCATTACTTACATCTTGGTAATATAAAACAAATTTATTAGGTTCTATATCCTTATTTACACGATAGACAAGAATAAAAGTTCTTTCATCATTAGTAGCAAGTTCTTTAGTATTGTCAAGAGGCTTGCCTAAATTTTTAAAGTAATCATAGTCTTTAGTTGTATATCTAAATTCATTACTTTTATTCATTATTCTAAATCTATCTATATTTATACCACGTCTTGAGGCTTTGTTTTTTACAGTTATATTTAGGATTAAGAAGTTATAGTTAGCATTTTTATTAATGACAGTACCTGTACTATCTTTGTCTGTTAAGTAACTATCATTAATAGTTATATCATAATAGTTAGCACTAAAGGTATTACCTTCTCTATAGGTCTTATGAAGAATTCCAAAGTAGTAATAGGTATATCCTGATAAAGATACAACTAGTATTATGATAATAGCATTACAAATAAGACGATGTTCATAATATACATATTTAACATTACGGAAAAAGCGCTTTATATTTCTTGTTATTTTATCTTTATCAAATTCTATATTTACTTCGAATTCTTCCCTATCTTCCTCTTTAATATCAAGATATTCTTCATCTTCTTTAAAGCCAAATTTCTTTAAATCTATTCCAAGGAACCTAATACCAAATATAATAAAAATGATATATTGCGGAATTGTTAGGATATTTAATAAGTCACGACCGGCCATGATAGTTGTCAGTTCAGACATTTCGTTATAGCCATGGAAGAAACTATAGACATATATTAGTACTCCTATCATAAATACATATTCAATGACAGGAAGAATATATATTTTCCAAGGTTTCTTCTTATAAATTAAGAGTACTATAAGTGTTATTGTTATTACGAGGATTAAAAGTATTGATATTATAAGACCAAAATTGATATAGTCACTTATAGGTTCATAATAGGCATTATAACTTTCTGTATTTATAAAATTGCCTACAAAACTTTTAAGAGTTGATATTTTATAAAAGACATATACACATAGTAGGATTAAAATTAAATGTATTCTTTGAAAATATCTAATTAAAAGGGCATATGGTTTTCTTAATATCATAATAACATCTCCTTATTTTATATTAAGTATATCTTAATTTTTTAATTTTGAAAAGTATTATTGTAAATAGTTTTATTAATTGTTATAATACATAGGAAGGTGATGTTTTTTGAAAAAGATAATTAGTTTTTTATTTGTAATAATGGCTTGCTTTTGTTTAACAGGCTGTAATAATAGTGAGGTCATAAAAGAAATTGAGTATAGCGATTTAGAAAAAATGATTGATAATAAAGATAGTTTTATATTAGAAATTGTACAAACAGGTTGTCGGCATTGTGAAGAGTTTTCTCCTAGATTTAGAACCGTGTTAAAAAATAACAATGTTACAGCTTATTCACTTAATTTATATAATTTAAGTGATGATGATATGAAAAAATTTAATGATTTAACAACTAGTGTAAGTGGTACGCCTACTGTTCTATATTTTGAAGATGGTAAAGAAACTAGCAATAGAATTTATGGAGCAGTGGATAATGAAAAAGTTGAAGATTTTCTAGAGAAAATAGATAAATAAAAGACCTTGGCAAAAATAACACCAAAGTCTTTTTTATTTTTATTTATTTTTTTTAGCATCTGCTTTTTTTCTTTCTTCTGTATTTAAAATACGTTTTCTAAGTCTAATAAAGTTAGGGGTAACTTCAACTAATTCATCTGAATTAATATAGTCAAGAGCATATTCTAAGGTAATAGGACGTGGTCTTTTTAAGACAACAGTATGATCACTTCCAGCAGCACGCATATTAGTTAGTTGTTTACCTTTAACAACGTTAACGGCAAGGTCATTATCACGATTACATTCTCCTATTATCATACCTTCATACACTTCTGTACCAGGTTCAATAAACATTGTACCTCTATCTTCAAGGTTACCTATTGCATAAGCAGTAGAATTACCATTTTCAACTGATACTAAAACACCAAGTTTACGTTCACCAATATCGACATTTTCATATGGCTTGTATTCGCTAAAGGTATGATTCATTATTCCATAACCTTTAGTCATAGTCATAAAGTCAGTTGAAAAGCCAATAAGTCCACGTGAAGGTATTGAATAGTTAAGACGAACTTGATTTTCAAAATTAGTCATATTTTCCATTACTCCACCACGAGTTCCTAAATGTTCAATAACACTACCTACAACATCTTCAGGTACTTCTATTTGTAACTCTTCCCAAGGTTCACACTTAACACCATCTATTTCTTTAATAATTACTTTAGGTTTAGATACTTCAAGTTCAAAGCCTTCACGACGCATATTTTCTATTAATATACCAAGATGTAACTCTCCACGACCTGAAACAAGAAAACTATCACTACCAGCAGGTTCTACTCTTAAAGATACATCTTTTTGTGTCTCACGAATTAATCTTTCCTCTATTTTACGAGCGGTTAAAATTTTACCATCGCGTCCTACAAAAGGACTACTATTAGTACCAAATGTCATTTGTAGAGTTGGTTCATCTATATGTAAAATAGGTAAAGGTAAATTATCTCCCATATTACAGATAGTCTCTCCTACTGATATATCGGCAAGACCTGCGATAGCGACAATATCCCCTGCTTCTGCTTGTTCTATTTCAATACGATTATAGCCATAGTATCCAAATAATTTTTGAATTCTAAAGTTCTTAACAGATCCATCTAATCTAAGACAACTTACCATTTCTCCTGTCTTAATAATACCATTATGAACACGTCCAATACCAATACGTCCTACAAATTCATTATAATCAAGTAAGGCAGGTTGGAATTGTAAAGGTTTTGAGTTATCTCCAGTTGGAGCAGGAATTTTATCAATTATTAAGTCAAGTAATGGTTCAAAACCTTTTTTCTGTGTACTAATATCATCACTTAAACTACAAGTTTCATTTAAAGCACTAGCATAGACTACAGGGAAATCTAATTGATCTTCATCAGCGCCAAGTTCTATGAATAAGTCAAGTACTTCATCAACAACAGCACTACATCTTGCACTAGGTTTATCGACTTTATTAATAACAACTATCGGTTTAACTCCTGCTTCAAAAGCTTTCTTTAAAACGAATCTAGTCTGAGGCATAGCACCTTCATAAGCATCAACAACAAGGATAACACCATCAACCATATTCATAATACGTTCTACTTCTCCTCCAAAGTCAGCATGACCTGGAGTATCAAGAATATTGATACGATATCCGTTATAGTCTAAAGCAGTTGTTTTAGCAAGAATTGTAATACCACGCTCTTTTTCTAAAGCATTAGAATCCATTGATACATTACTGACATCTTCATTATCACGAAACATACCAGATGTCTTTAAAATACCATCTACTAATGTTGTTTTACCATGATCGACATGGGCAATAATTGCTACATTTCTTTTTTTCATACTTATCACACTCCAAAATACGTTCTAAATTATATCACAGTTTTAAAAAAAATACTAGAGTTTTCTAGTATTTTAAACTATTATAATAATTTTGCTATCTGTTTTTTAGAAAGCATGGACTTAGCAATAGAATTTTTCTCATCTTTTATTCCTTTTTATCTAGTAGTAGTTAATTTAGTCTTCTCTATTTCATCAACTTTTGCTAAAAAAGTAAAAATATTTCAATTTACAAAATTCACACTTTTTTATGTTATTGATTATAATAAAGTTAAATTACTGATAAATAAAATACTACATCAACATTGAAACTTGCTTTTTACTAAGTCCTGTATATTTAGATACTTTAGAAACAGATAATCCATCTTTTAAAAGATTCTTGGCAATAGATTTCTTCTCATCTTTTATTCCTTGTTTAATACCTTTTTCAATACCCTTTTCAATGCCTTTTTCAATGCCTTTTTCTCTAGCAGTATTTAATTTACTATTCTCTATCCATCTTCTTTCCTCTTCTAAATCATATAGTCCTATTGTATTAATATCTTCTGTTAATTTCTTTAACTCTTTTGCAACTTCCATTAACTCTTCATCTCCTTCCGCAATCTTATCTATTTCATCAACTTTTGTTAAAGTTAATATTAGTAATTCCTTTTCTAATTTACTTAAATTTAATCCTCTCTTATATTTCTCTCTTATTAGTTTTAAATTTACATAAATCTTTCCCCATTTATCACTTTCTACGATTCCATATTTATCTCTTGATTTAAATTCTAATACATTTTCTCTACTTAAGAAACTATAGAAGTTATTTATATTTATCTGAATTACTTTTGGCATTTTATCATAGCTTTCTGTCTTTCTTATCAAATCATTCTTTATTTTACCTAAATAAGCATCATTTCTTTCAATCAAACCTTGCCAATTTCTACCATTGAATTCATAATTTATTATGAATCCATTTATACCAAATAAAACATCAGATACTTTTCCTTTTTCTAAAGCATTATCTATTACATATTCGGTATTTTTCTCTTGATAAGTATTTAATATAACCTCTTTAATTATCCCTGTTAATCTAGATGTAGTATCAGCTCTATACTTAGAACAATTTCTCATAATTGCTTTAAAAACACAATCATAAGTAGCAGGAACAATCTCTCCTTTTCTTCTTAATTCATTTACTATTTCTTCAAATCTTTTTTTAGTAATAGCCAAAAGCTCACCTCCTGCAATTGTTGTAACATAATATAAAACTACTTGCAAAAAGGCAAAATTGTAAATTCATTAAAATTAGGGCTTCAATTTTTAATTTTCTCTAGGGGAATTTTCAATTTTGAATACTAAAAATACCTTCAATTTACAAAATTCATACTTTTTTTATTTTTTTCATCACTCCTTCTTTTTCCATCTTTTTAATAAAGTCTCCCATCTATCTAAAATGTATCACAATAGATAATATTAGTCAATAAAAAGAAACCTCTGTTATGAAGTTTCTTTAACTTGCGTTAATCCAATCTCCTTTTGTTATTTGCGTAGATTCAAAGTAACTATAAAGTTCTATTTCTCTTTCCTTATGTAATTTTGAATTAGTTAAATATTGATAAAATAGAAAAGTTATAGCTTTATCATCTAAAGAATCACTTTTTAAGTTAGCGACAACTATTATTTCATTATATCTTTCTTTTTGTTCATTAGTTTGGTTCTCTTTTAAATCCGTAATATAATAATCTACTTCTCCACCAAGTTCTTTTTCTATTTCATTTTCAATATATTTTTTATATTCATCAGTTAATTCATCTATAGTAAGACTATTATCTTGAACTTTAACTTCCTCTTTTACAGGAGCCATGTAGTTCTTATCATCGCTAGTAATATAATCATGCAAAACTAGAATTAAAACTGGCACTGCAAAAACTAGAATTATACTAACAATAGATAAGATAACAGCTTTTCGATAATTTTTCTCTCCAATATCTTTTTTAATACCATCAAGACTTTCTTTAGTATTTTTTGCAAAATTATTTACATTCATCAAAATACATAGAAGAATTAAAAATCCAAACATAATAACTATTATTGTAAATACTATATTATCATCAATTAAATACAATAAAAGTAAAGATATGATATGAGCTATATAAAATAATAAGTTAAGAATATATATTTTTGTTCTACCTAAATTAGTCATAGATATAACTATACTTAATTGTTGTTTTAATAAAAATAACTGACTTATACGAATATCTGAAAAAGTATTATGAAGAATAGTTAATTTAAGTGCTATAGAGAAAAAGGAATTTAACTCTATAGATTTATTCCTTACATATTTTATTGTCATGTCGAATATAAAGTATATAAGCCAAAGTATAAAATAAATTATAAAAACTAATATAGAAGAATCAGCATTTAAATCTTTAAAGAAAACATAAACTAAAAATAAATATGGTATAAGTAAGATAAAGAATAGTGATAATTTAATAATTTTATTTTTCATATACTTTTAAGAATAGAAAGTTCTAATCTTTCTTCCTTCTTTATATATTAACTAGCAAGTTTAAGTTCAAACGGATCATTTTTAGTACCTGTTCCTGAAGTTATCTGTACGTTAGATTTTAGATTTAGTGATGGTTTAATGCCATTAACAAAAGTTGAACTATAATCATATGAACGACCATAATAAGTAATACGACGAACGTTTGATAACGAATATGGTGTTAAAGTCCAGAAATTACTACAGTTACTATTCATATCAAATTGACCAGTCATTAATTCTCCTAACCTTTGTAACCCTACTTTTGCTTCTGTTGTTGTGGTATAACCTGACATACTTGTATCTGTATATTTAGCTAATTTATAACTTTCACCATCTCCTACTGTTCCAAGGTACCACATTGTACTATCTTCTATCATATCACTATATGTACTATCTACATAATTTGTTAGATAGTCTCCATTTAGAAATGAGCCTATTGTATTTGTACTTGAAAATGTTGTATTACTTCCAAAAGTACTTTCTATAAATGTTCCAGAACTCTTTAATGGTTCTGCACTTACTATCTTTGTTCCTGTACCATTCTCATGACTTACTATTCTATATAGGTTATTCTCATCATTTCCAAATCTTATATATTCTCCACTATATCTAGTTGAAAGTAGTGTTCCGGAAAGATTAGTATCATTATCTCCGTTTAAGCGATATGGATTATCTACTGTCCCATCACCATCAACTATTTTGACATTAGATTTTAAATTTATTGAAGGGCGTACTCCATAAGCATCAGATACAGTTCCATAATTAACATTTCCATCAGCATGTGTAGCACAAATATGAGAAGAGGTATCATAAGATGTTAGTAGCCACCAAACAAGACTATTATTCAAATAACCATCAGTTTTCCCATTATTACTAGACTGATATTCATAGATATTAAGTAATCCTACAGGTGCTGTTACTGTTGTCTCTCCACTTGGTCTTGTTATACTTCCTAAATCTCTATTATCCATTGTAGCATCCCATACTGCATCTGTTGCAATGAAATCTTCATAATTTCTTAAATTTCCTAAAAACCCATCTACTGTAGTATCATTTAACCATTCTTCCATATAACTTCCTGCAAAAGCTGTACTGCCATTTGAATAAGGAATTGCACTTATATTCCACTGCGTTACTAACTTAGTTGTCTTCTCTTCATTATTAACAGACACTGCTCTCCATAACTTTCCACTATACCAAATATAATTATTAGGATCTTCTCCTGTTATAAATGTATCTACTCCATCATCATATTGATTTTCTTTAGGTATATTTTCTAATAGCACAGTTGAAGCTTTCTCTCCTACAGGTTGAGTTGCTACTACTCTTAACTTCCCTTTAAATGTCTTTCCTCCTGCTTCCTCAGTTGTAGCATCATAATCTATCCATATTCTAAGCGTATAATTAATAGTCTCATCTACTGCTATACTTCCTCTATCTACTACTCTATTAGGATTTGCTCCCATATTAGATAAGTTATCAGGACTACCTGCTACTTCATTTTTTGTTAAACTATATCTAATAGATGAATCAGGCATCCTAGTTTCTCCTTCATCTAAGGCTATATCATCTAAATAGATAGTATAATCTGTCTCTATATTTCCATTATTTGTTAAACTAAAGTTAAAGCCTTCTAAAGACATTCCATCTTTATCTTCTAATGGTATCTGACTAGATAATGTTAATTCATTTTTATCATCTAACTCTAGATTTAATGTTCCAGCTCTTAACACATATTCTTCTTGTCCATGTAATGTTGTTACTAAATATGCAAAAGCTATACCTATTAGAAGCAATAGAATAATAGCTACTCCTATTATTATTACTTTTTTATTATCTTTTAGTGCCTCTTTCATCTTTCATCACTATCTTTCTTTATTTTATCTTCATTTAAATGATAACATATAATTTTTGAAAAAAAAGACTAATATCTTTGCAAATATTAATCTTTTTACTCTATTATTTTGTAGCATTTATTTGACTCATTACCTCATCAGCAAAGTTTTCTTCTTTTTTCTCAATTCCTTCACCAACAGCGTAACGAATCATTGATACAATAGAACCTCCATTATTTTTAACATAATCTCCTACTGTAACATTTGAATCTTTAATAAATGCTTGTTCTTCTAAACAAATCTCTTTATAGAATTTATTAATTCTACCAGTAACCATTTTCTCTGCTATATTTTCAGGTTTACCTTCATTCATAACTTGTTCTTTAATTACTTTAGATTCATGTTCTAACATATCACTAGGAACTTCATCTCTTTTTACACATACAGGAGCCATTGCTGCTACATGCATTGCTACATCTTTAGCTATTTCTTCTGTAGTATTTTCTAATACTACTAATGCTCCAATCTTACCTCCCATATGTAAGTAACTACCAAATACTTGACTATCAGTTTTTTCAATTAATTCACATCTTCTAAATGATATTTTTTCACCTATTTTAGCAGTTAAACTAACAAGTTTAGCTTCTACTGTTTCTCCATTATCATCAAATGCTAAAACATCTTCTTTTGTTTTTAAATTGTTATTAATAATAGTATCTGCTAAGTAATCTACAAAGTCAGTAAATTCTTTATTTTTAGCGACAAAGTCTGTTTCAGAATTAACCTCTAAAATAACAGCTCTATTATCTTTAACTTCTATTTTACATAAACCTTCAGCAGCAATACGAGACTCTTTCTTTGCAGCTTTACTAATACCTTTTTCTCTTAACCAATCAACTGCTTCATCCATATTACCATTACATGCTTCTAAGGCTTTCTTACAATCAAGCATTCCTGCTCCAGTTTTATCTCTTAATTCTTTTACATCACTTGCTTTAAACATAATTATCATCCTTTCTATTTTTGACAAAAGGAAGGAGATACCCTCCCTCCTTCCTTATTTTTATTTAGATAAAGCTTCAATTATTTCAGCTTTCTTTAATCCTGTAGTTGCTATACCTTTTTCTTTAGCAATTTCTTTTAACTCTGCTACTGTCATTTTACTATAATCAACAGTTTCTTCTTTTTTAGTTTCTTTTACTTCTTCTTTTTTCTCTTCTTTCTTTTCTTCTTTAGAAACTACTTCTTTAACTTCTTTTTTATTATCTTTCTTTTGGTCTTTTTTTATTTCTTTTTTGTCTTTCTTAGCTTTATCTTCTTCAGTAATATAATCAATTACTTCATTACCATTAACTTCTGCTATAGCGTTAGTTAAAGCTCCTATTAATAATTTAACACTTCTTACAGCATCATCATTACCAGGAATAACATAATCAACCATATCTGGATCACAGTTTGTATCAA
>CALWAJ010000007.1 GCA_944373065.1 uncultured Bacilli bacterium | reverse complement strand
ACAAGCGTAGCATCATAATGCTGTATTTCCCCATATTGGATATCTAATAAGTCACTTAAACTATCTTTAATACCAAATCCAGTTAATAATAAGGCAGTACATCCTGCTATACCTAAAACGGTCATAAATATTCTTTTCTTATATCTAAATAAGTTACGTAAAGTTATCTTCCAAGAAAATGATAATCTTTTCCAAAAAGGTTTAATATATTCAAGTAATATTTTCTTACCATTTTTAGGTGAAGCTGGTCTTAATATAGTAGCAGGTGCTAATCTAAAGTCCTTTATAAGCGTAATAAATACTACTATACTCATTAAGATTATTGTTGTTAAGACAATGATTAAACAAGCATAAGGATTAGCATAAGTAGATAATTTTGGTATTGTAAAGGATGCTGCATATACTGTATATAATATTCTTGGTATTACTGTATAGCCAATACTAAGTCCTATTACAAGTCCTAAAATACAAGCGATAAAAACATACAAAAGATAACTAAAGGAAATAGTTGATTTTCTAATACCTAGAGAAATAAAAGCCCCTATCTCACTACGTTCTTCTTCTATCATTCTATTCATCGTATTAAAAGCCATAAGAAATGCTATTAGAATAAAGAATATTGGAAATACTGCTGCAATAGAATCTACTTTGGTAGCACTTTCATAAAAGCTAGTATAACCTGTTAAATCACTTCTTGTTAACAAATACCAAACAGGCTTTTCTATAGTTTGTATTTCTGCTTTAGCATCATTTATTTCTGTCTCATAGTTAGATATTTCATCTAGATATAAATTATAGTTAGTATTATATTCATCATAACCTTTTTCTAACTCCTTATAACCATCATCTATCTCTTTTTTAGCACTGCTTAGTTCATTTATAGCATTATTATATTCCCTATTCCAAGTACTTAAAGTATTATTTAAAGTATTTTCTTGCTCTTTTAAAGTATTATTGGTACTAATTAATGTTTCTATATTAGATTTATTAGTCTTTAATTCACTTAATGTAGCATTTAATGTTTCATATAAACTATCACTAGGATCAAGTCCTTTTAATTGTTCTTCAAGACTACTTATATTAGTATTTATGGTATCAAGGGTAGGCTCTAAGCTCTCTACTGTAAGTCCTGCCCTACTTAAAGCATTATTAAACTCTGTCTTAGCACTTTCTAAAGCATTAAAGCCATTATTAATCTCTTTTTCAGTATCTTCTTTAGTTTTATTCAAAGTATATAAATTACTATTATATTCTTCTAATCCTTCATCAAGTTTTATTTTATTAGAGTTTAACTTTGTTAAAGCATCATTAAACTTACTTTCATTTTCACTTTTTACTTTAGCAAGTTCATTTTCAGCATCAACTACTTTATCCATCGCCTCTTTAAGTATCTCTTCATATCTTGCCGTCTCTCTTAAAGGCTTTAATTCCTGTAATTTTTTATTAACTTTCTCTATTATTTCATCATAACTATCACTATAAGATAATTCATTCTTAGTACCTTCCGCTACTAAATATATTTCTGTATAATAATCAAGTTTAAAGTTATCTTTAGGTACATAAATCAAACTATCAAGTTTTCCATCGCCTACTGTTGAAATACCTTTATTTTCATAAATGTAGCTACTACTATTAACAGTTCCTACTATCTTACAAGTATTATTCTTAAGATAAGTATCATCTTCTATTTTAATAGTATCTCCTATTTTATATTTCTCAGCTTCTCCAAGACATTCATTATTACTTTTAGGCATTCTACCTTTAACCAATGTCACTTTACTAATATCAGATAAAGCACTGATTTTAACAGCATTACCATCTATTAAAGTATCAAAAGAATAAGTTCCTTCCACTTCTTCAATACCTTTTATCTCTTCTAAAGATGAAATATCATCATCTGTAAGTCCCATTGTACTAACTATTTTAAAGTCATAAAGATTAGTCTCATCATAATAATTGTCTAAAGTTTTAATCATATCACTTGCAGTTTCTCTAACTCCAGCAAAGAAAGATGTACCTAATATGACGATAAGTATTAATGATAAGAAACGTCCTTTAGATTTCCATATTTTTCTAAAACTATTTTTAAAGATTAACATTACCAATCAATCTCCTTAACAAGTTTAGGATGTTTATTAACAGTAACACTTTCTATTTTACCATTTTTAACTTTAATAACTTTATCAGCTATCTCTGCAATAACAGCATTATGAGTAATAATTATTGTAGTTGTTTTCGTCTTATGACAAGTATCTTGTAATAGTTCAATTATCTTTTTACCAGTTTTAGAGTCAAGGGCTCCCGTAGGTTCATCACAAAGTAATAGTTTAGGATTTTTTGCAATAGCACGTGCGATAGAAACACGTTGTTGTTCCCCACCAGAAAGTTGAGCGGGAAAGTGGTCTTTTCTGTCTATTAGTCCAACTCTTTTTAAAGCTTCTTCACTATCCATAGGATTTTTACATATTTGACTTGCAAGCGATACATTTTCTAAAGCAGTTAAGTTACCTACAAGGTTATAAAATTGAAAGACAAATCCTATATCATAACGTCTATAATCTGTTAATTTTCTATTATTATATTTAGCAATATCATTATTATCTATAATTACTTTACCACTACTAGCTTTATCCATTCCTCCCAAGATATTTAAGATAGTTGTTTTCCCAGCACCACTTGGCCCAAGAACAACCGTAAGTTCTCCTTCATCAATATCAAAAGAAACATTATCAATCGCTTTAATAGTAACTTCTCCCATTTTATAAATCTTAGTTAAATTCTTAACACTAATATAAGACAAAAGTATCACCTTCTTATGATTACATTGTACCATTTAAAATTAAAAAAATATAGAGTTTTTTGCAAAAGAAAAGTAGCATAATACAATTATTATCTACTTAATTCTTTACTACTATTTTATAGAAGGAATAATCTCAACAGATAGTCATCTATTTTACCTAACTAATTTTAATATTTTTTGATTTTTATCAACTGTTTTTCTAATATCATCTTTTATTTCTATATCTACTTTAACTGGATAATTATCTTCTATATAAGTATATAATTCTTCATTACAACTACTAAATACTTCTTCAAAATAAGGAAAACCCTCAGGATATTTATTATAGAATAAGGATATAACCCTAGGTATTTTTTCTATAGCAATATAAGGATTAAAGTAAGAATAATTATCTCTATTTTCAAAAGCAAAAGCAAAATCAATAATTGGAGAAAGATGCTTATTGACATTAATATCACTATACACTTCCATATTCCTAGCATATCTATCAGTCTGTTCCATCATTAAATCTACTGCAATTAATTTTAACAATTCATCTTGTAGTTCTTTATCTAAATCTTCAAAGTACCAATCATTATAATTAGTAATAACATCTTCAAATTCAAAATTATCTTCTAAAGAATAATAATAATTATTTTTTTTACGGTAATTAGGAGTAACTATTATTATTTCATCATATAAAATTTTAGATATTTCTAAATTTGTTGTTTCTAAATTTACTTTCCTACATAAGTATCTTCCTATCGCTTCACAGCAAAATTCTTTCAACCCAATCATTTTACTATAATAATAACCATCACTTAATCTAACCAAATAATCTTTTAAAAGTTCATCATACTCTTCAAAACTAATATTTAATTTATTTCTAAGTATCTTTTTTATATGTCTTTTGCTATAGTTATTAAAATTTCTATCTATAATATCTGTTCTAAAATTATAAGCATTATTATTTGTATTAGTAATAATTTTCATAATAGTACCCCCTATTTTATAAGTGTTAATATTTTTTCATTCTGAAAAATAACACTATTATATTTCCAAATTACCCTATCTGAAACTTTTATAGGATAATTACCTTCTATATAATTTAAAAGTTCATCTTCTTCTGTACCAAACATTTCAATAAAATATTGATATGCTTCTGGAAAATCATTTAAAAACTTATCAATATTCTTTATATCTTTAGGTAAACAAACGTAAGAATTAGAATAGAAAAAAGAAGGATTTAATCTTCGATTAAAACTTTCTGAAAAATCTATAAGTGGTGCTAGTTTTAAGGAATTACCCCTTACAATCTCGCCCATATTTTCACCATATCTATCAGTCTGCTCCATCATAATATCTAAAGCAATTAATTTAATTTGTTCTTCTTGATATTCTCTAGGAAATAGTTTTAAATTATCTACATCACACTCATGACTAGTCATTAATTTTATATTATCTATAGGTATTTTATATACTACATTCTTCTTTTTAAAATTAGGTGTTGCTATTTTCACTTTACCTTTATCAAATAATATTTCTAAAGTAGTAGTATCAAGTCCAAGTTTATTTCCTAAATATCTTCCTACTATTTCATTACAAAGCTGAAACTCAGTTACTCTTTTAGCATAATAATAGCCATCACTTAATTCAATTAAATATTTATTAATATCTAAATATTTTTCTCTTGTTATATTAAGTTCTTCAAAAAAAGAATCATCTTCATCATAAAAATTTCTTTTAACAACATCAGTTCTAATTTTATCACTAGTTAAATCAATCATAGAATCCCCCTTTAATTAAGGCATATTATATCAAAAAAAGAAAGAAATTTCAAATTATTTCTTTCCTTCTTTAAATGTCTCACTTAAAACTGTTCCTGCTGTTACTAAGTTTTGTAAATCACTAGGAACTATTATCTTCGTAGATTGTCCATTAGCAACACTAACCATCGCATCATAGCTTTTTAGTTTTAAGACTGCACTATCAGCTTTCGCTTCTTTAAGTAATCTAATACCTTCTGCTTCTGCATTTTTAATTTTTATAATCGCTTCCGCTTCTCCTTCTGCTTTCTTAATAGCCGCTTCTTTCGCTGCTTCTGCTCTTAAGACAGTACTTTCTTTTTCTCCTTCAGCTATTAAAACTGCAGCTTTTTTCTCACCTTCCGCCTGCAATATCTTCTCACGTCTTTCACGTTCAGCTCGCATTTGTTTTTCCATCGCTTCTTGAATATCATGAGGTGGAATAATATTTTTAACTTCTACTCTATTTACTTTAATACCCCAAGGATCAGTCGCTTCATCAAGAATTGATCTCATCTTGGAGTTAATGATATCTCTTGAAGTTAATGTCTGATCAAGTTCTAACTCACCAATAATATTACGAAGTGTTGTCGCCGTTAAATTTTCAATGGCATTAATTGGTCTTTCAACTCCATATGTATAAAGCTTAGGATCAGTTATCTGAAAATAAACAACTGTATCTATTTGCATTGTAACATTATCTTTAGTTATAACAGGTTGAGGGGCAAAGTCTTTAACAATTTCTTTTAATGACACAGTAGATGCTACTCTATCAATAAATGGTATTACATAATGAGGTCCTGTCCCCAAAGTCTTATAATAAGTACCAAGTCGTTCTATTACTTTAGATTGTGATTGAGGAATAACTTTTACTCCCAATACTAAAATAACAACAATTACTATTAATATAATCCAAAACATCTTAATCACTCTCCTTAATTTCTTCTACTTTAAGTTTAACACCATTAATAGATAATACTTTTATTTTACTATTTACTTCTATTTTTTTATTACTATATGCACTCCATCTTTTTCCTAGAACTTTAACTTCTCCTATACCATCTTTTTCTATTTTTTCAGTAACAACTCCAACTTTACCAATAACTCTATCTAAGTTAGTCGGTTCTACTTCTCTTCTTCTTATTTTTTTAACAAAAGGTTTTGTTAAAAGTAATAACAAGATAGAACTAATCGTAAATACTGCCAAATGTACCATAAGATTATCAGTAACAAGAGAAGCAAAGGTTGTAATTAACGCCCCTAGGGCAAACCAAATAGATACTAAATTTACCGTCGCTAATTCAACCAAAGATAGAATAACAAATAATACTAACCAAAAAGCTGTCATAAACTCCTCCTTTAATAGAAATATACTATATTTTCAAAGAAAATACTACATTTTTTTAGCATTATTTTAAATTATTGAAAATATGTTAAAAAGTGACAAAAACATATTTTTTACATTAATTTACGCAACATTTACACAAAAGAATATCTACACAATTGAAAAGTTTTGTCAATTATTATACAATTAAAATGTAAAGAAAAGGGGAAATTATATGATTAAGAAAGTTAAGATATTATTAGTAATCCTGTCGCTGGCAATTACTTTAAATTTAATGAGTAACACTTTCTCTAGATATGTATCGAAAGCGACTGGTAATATTGATATGGCCTTCTCAAAATGGCAAATATTAGTTAATAATGTTGATATAACTAGCAATAATTCTTCTTCTATAGACTTAACACCAGTCCTTGAAGAAAACAATAATATTGCAACTAATACCATTGCCCCATCTTCTAAAGGATATGTAGATATTGATATTGACCCAACAAACGTTGATGTGTCATTTGACTATTCTATAAATCTAGAAGTAAAAAATGAAGAAGTAAAAGACTTATTAATTACAGATTATGCTATTTTAGATAATAACTATATCGAAGGAGACCAAATAGAAACTATTCCTCTTGAAGAAAATAGTATAAATGAGACTTTATTATATGATAATACAGTTGATAATTTTAAATTTAAACCCTTTACAGTAAGAATATATTTTGAATGGTATGAAGGCGAAAATGAACAATTAGATGATACAAAAGATACAGAAATAGGAACTAAAGCTGCTAATGAAAATACTCCTTTAGAAATAACTGCCAGTATTAACTTTGAACAAAATACAAGCAATAAAAAAGAATCACAACTATGATTCTTTTTTTATCCCTCTAATTTAGCTTTTGAAACTTCTAAAACTGGTACAACACTACACTCTGATGTTTTTAACTCTCCATATACTTTAGAATTATTATCATCTACTTTAACAAGAGCAAAAGCTCTATCAGTATTATAATCTTTATTTATCCAATAACATTTACTAGTAGAAAGATATGGAAACTTCTGATTAGAGAATCTATAATAGCCATTTCCACTAGTCAGTAAATTAAGTTCTTGAGTAAATCTATCATTATATTTTAAATTTCCTATAATAACATCAGATATACCATCTCTAACTAAGTAAGAAGAATCTATATCACGAGAAATAATATTAACGACATCTTCTACAGTCAAAGCTCTAGTACTAACATTAATTTTATCTGTAATACTACTTAAAAGACCATTATAATCGTTATAAGAGCCTACACTATAACTTTGAAATAAATCAGGTAGTAAAGATACATTTACATCACCTACTTTATTATTATCATCAATTACATAGGTCTTTAAACAAGTAGAACTAATAGAATCACAAGGAGCATTCTTTTCTACATCATATAAAATCAACTTACCCAAGTAATAATCCATATCAGGCGCTTCATTATCTAAAACATATTGTTCTGCTTTTATACTAATAACAATTTTAAGAGAAGTTCTAACCTGATAATTTGAACCATCTTGATGTTTCTTCTCTTCACTTTCTTGAAATTGATAAGCTTTAGAACCCCATTCACTATCTTTAGAATTATCTAAAGAATCTAAAGGCCAAGAAACAGAAACTTCAAATTCACTAGTATCATCATGAGCTTTAACAAAGTCTTTATTCAAAGAAATATTAACATGAAAAGGATAATCATGAGAAAGTTTATCTAAAACCTGTCCAGTAGAATTATCACTAGTTTTTAATTCCTCATCTAATATTCTCGCCGACTCAATAGTATAATCTATCTTAGCATCAGTATCACCTAAATTTTTAACATCTATCTTTTCTGTAACTGTTTCCATACCAGGATAAATATCATTTAAAGATAATACTACTTCATTAGAAACAGTCTCATTATTTTTTGAAAACTCAATATACCAAGCCTTTACATCTACTTCTGTTGCAGTATTAGCAATACCACTGTAAGCAAACCAAGCAAGAGTAATAGATAAAAGAGACACTGCCACAAAAAATAATGACATAATATTTAATTTTAAGTGTTTCTTCTTCATAGGTGCCACCACCCTATCCTTTTATTTTTCTTCTTCTTTCTTCTTTTTCTAACATAACAGATAATATTTCAGAACCTACAATATATAAAATTGGTATAACAATGAAAAGGAATAAACCAATGTTAGTACTTATAATCTTATAAATAAATGATAAGATTACAGATTTATATATAACTTTACCATATAATTGATCTTCATACACAATAGGATCTTCAATCACATTTGCAAGACCTTTAGTATGAAAATAATACTTACCATCAGCATCTTTTTCTATATCGACAACTTCGTGAGTAACAACTTTATTAGCAAAAGTTCCTTCTTTTCCTAAATAACTAATTGTATCACCAACTTTAACATCACTAGGATCAATCTTTTTAGATATTAAGACATCTCCAATTACATATTTAGGCTCCATACTTCCAGATATAACTGTAAACATTCTATAATCAAAGAAAGAGAGTCTATTATTACTAAAACGTTGCAAACATACTACAACAAAAAATAAAATTACAAAAATAGTCACTATAACATTTAGAACTATCTTTAATATTCTTAATAATTTATGATAATCAAATTTTTTCATATTACAAATACTTCTGTGTCCTTTCTAAATATTCTTCCATTGCACTTTTAAACTTCTTTTTAACATCCATTGCCCCCACTAATCTATCTTTTTTATCATCTTTAAGCTGTTTAGCAATCAAAGATAAAAGCTCATCTTCATTAGTTTTATAACCACAACTAGCAAGTAAATCCATAACTCTACCAATCTCTTCAGTTAAGATAACAACTGCATACTGCGTCATATTTTTCTTCTGTTCTCTTTTTAATTTAACCATTGAATCCATAACAGCATAATCTATTAAGAATGAATGATCTAAAAAACTTTTCATTACATCAATACTATTATTATCATCACTCTCCTTAGAATCATCCCTCTTATCTAAATCATAAGTCCTAATATAATCCCACAATCTAACAGCAATTCTAAAATTAGGATTCTTAAGTAAAATATTTGTCTTTTTTAAAGGTGGACTAACAAAATTAACATGTTCTTTAGCAAGAGCTTTAACCATTTCCGATTTATCCCAACTAAACAGATAATCATTAACTCTTTTTAATCTCTTCTTAGCATCATTTATCTCTTCTTCCAACTTCTTATCATCTTGTTTCGTAGGAAGTGAAGTAGAAGAGACTTTAACTTCTATATTAACTTTTTCTAATTTTGTCACAGAGGAGCCTTTATATTCAAGAGTTTTATTTTTATTAATCTCAAAATTATCAAGTAATTTCTCTTTATCAGCAACAAATCTATGTAAATCATTAATCAAAGTATATAAAAATCTATTTTCGTATATATTATAAGTCTCTTCATTTCTAATATCTAATATCTTTGAAGGTCTAACATCATTAGTCTTTTTATCAACATCTTCTATATATTGCGTATGTTTCGCTAAATCTTTAACACTAGCAACTGTAATTCTCTTAGACCTTTCTACTTTAACTAAGTTTTCTTCTTGTATTAAAGTAAGCTTAGGATTTCTAACAATTATATCTATATATGGACATGCAAATTCTATTTTCTCAAGCCATTCAAAAGAGATTAAATCACCATTATATAAAGATTTATAATTCATCTCACTTTTTAACTTATCGAGAAAAATCCTACTATTAAGATTTTTCTCATCATCTAAACTAAGATTTAAGCCCATATATATCAACCCCTAACTATATGCTCTTTTTTAAGTTCTCTAAATAATCAATACATTCTTTCATTACATTTTTACCAAACTTTTTATTTAGATAAGTAATAAAAGGATCAATCTCATCACGAATAAATGCAACACTTAATTGATCAAATTTACGTAATATCTTCTTAGCAATAAAATAATCAATCGCTTCTACTTCCTTACCACCACAAGCTACATAAATTGCAACAAATGTACCTAACTGTTTCATAATACGGTTACCAAAAGCAATTCTAAAGTGTTTAATTACATAATCATCTACTTCTTTAACATCAGCAAGTCCCTTTTCAGAAAGTGGATATTTTTCTTTCGCTTCTTCAAATAAGTTCTCTAAATAACTAGCATTTAAATTAACTGCATCTTGTTCTCTACATTTAAATGGATTAACTTTAATATTAATATCAATAGGCATCGCTCTATCATATACTTTATCTGTAACCATAAAAGTAGAGTCATCATTATTTATTGTACCTATATACCATAAATTAGATGGCAATTTAAGTTTACCATTTACTATTTTTTTAGGATCATTAGGCCAACCACTAGGTACTAAATCAATTACCCATTCATCTTTACTAGGCATTTCTAGAATAGAAAGGAAATCTGCAAAATAATATTCAACACGTGCTAAGTTCATTTCATCAAGGATAATAGTATGAATATTATCATCAAAAGTCGCTCTATATATCTCTCCAAGTGGCTTTGTCTCATTAAATTTCTTAGTAAATTCATTAAAGTAACCTAAAAAGTCAGATTTATCACGCCAAGAAGGTTCAACAGAAGCTACACAAGAATCTACATTAACAAATTTACCCCAAGCATAAGCTAAAGATGTTTTACCAGTACCAGAGATACCTTGTAGGATAATAAGCCTACCACAAGCAAGCCCTGCAAAGAATGGTCTTAAAATTGTATCATCATAGTATAAATGTAATTTACTAGCAGCAAAGCATCTAAAATCATCTATTAAAGCCTCTAAAGTATAATCATTATTATAATTTTTTATCTTATATCCTTCATAAGCTTTATCAATAGATACCAGTTTAGGAAACCTAATACCTTGATCAACATTTTCTTCTTCTTCGCTAGTATCTTCACTTTCTTCTTCATCTGGATTAAGTCCTAACTGTGACACTTTCATAGCCATAAGTTCATCTTTTTCTTTCATAAGTTTTCTAACTTTATTATTTAAATTAGCAATCTCTTCTAATAGTTCATCTTTATTAAAATTATTATGAATCTTTCTTAAAATAGCTCTTACAAATAAAACTATTAAAAAGATTATAATACCAATAATTAGAAGAAGAAAAACTACTGCTAAGACAACAAATACCTTTTCTCCTCCATTAAAACTATCTTTATAACTATCTATAACTTTAGCATATTCCGTAAAATTAAACATCTTAACTATACCGTTAAATATACCTCCAAAAACCATACCAATTCCTTCAAAGAATATTGATATAAATTCATAAAAAAATCTAATAAATGTATTCATAAAAAGCACCTCTATCTAATTAACTTTACCCCTAATATCTTCAACAATCACTTTACCACGTAAATCTTTTGGAATCCTCTTTTTATTCTCTTCATTTAAAACAAATATATAATCAACAATATACATAAGTTCTAAATCTTTATCATTTATTTTATTATCATCAATATTAATAGCAAACTTATAGCCTTTTTTAACCAAATTTTTAATCATTGCTTTATCATCATCTATCTCATCATAATTAATTAAAACAACAATAGAATTTTTAGCAAACTCATCTACAAACATTTCAAATATATCGTTTATCTTATTAGTTTTAGCATATAAGTTATAAGGAATATATAACAAGTACTTTGAAGCGAAATCTCCTTTTAACATATTTACTACAATCCTAGTTGATAAAATATTAATCAAAACAGCTAATCTATCAAAAACAACTCCTTCTTCATTATAAGTCTTCTCAATAATATAATCACTGTATATTTTACTAAAAGATAAGTTATGATCTATTTCCAAAGCAAAAATCTTTCCATTATCAACTCTATTATATTTTATCTTAAATAAATTAGTTTGCATTTTCTCTAAAGAGTATTTAAGCATATTATTATATGTTTTTGTAATTTTAATTAATTTACTAACTAACTTATTCGCTAAATCATCAGTTAAGAAATCATTATTTAAATATTCTTTAAGCTTATTTCTATATTTATTCTTCTTATCATCCAAATCTTGTATTTTAGCATATTTCTCTATATAAGTAATAATTTTAAAGATTGTATTAAACTTCATAACTTTATCTTTAAATTTACTATCATTACCTTTATAGGTTCTAATCATTTCAAAAGAAGTATTATCAATAACTTTTTCTAGTTTAGCACCTACATTTCTTCCATCGTAAGAAACATTAATATCTCCACAATTATTATAGTATCTAGCATCAATATAAGATTTTAACAAAGTATCTTTTATTGTAGGTTCATTAACTTTAAATTCTTGATTAAAGTTTAATACTTTAATTAACTCTTCTAGTTCATCTTCTTTAATAACCATTGCTTTTTCAATAATTGTCTTACATTTCTTACGTTTATTTTGAATAAGCTCTAAATTATGTTTAATTACCTCTTCTTTAGTATTCTCTTTCTCATCTTCATTATCATCTATTATTATCTCATTTTCTTCTTTAGATTCTTTTATCTTTGAATATGTTTTTTCAATTTCATCTTTATCAACTTGAATCATTCTAAAGTACATTGTTTTATCTAAATCTTCATCAGTAGATATATCATCAACATCTAATACTTCTATATCATCATCACTACCACTAATTTTATTTATTTTTACTTTACTATTTGACTTTACTTTAGGTATATCTTTAGAATGATCAATCTTCTTTCTAAAGTTCATTTTAATTCTTTCTTTAGGCTTATCAACTTTTTCTTTAGGCTTCTCTTCAACAATTTCTTTAACTTTCTCTTTATCTTTAACTTTTGAAATAACTTCTTCCATTTTTTTCTTAAGTTTCAACTCTTTTTCTTTATCTTCTTTTTTCAAAGCAAAACTAATTAAAAATAAAGTAATAATCAAAGAAACAACAACTAAAGGATTAAACAACGTTTTCCGTAAAATACCAAAATGGGGCAATATCTTAACTACTTTACCAACAATTTCCTTATCAGTAATAGGTTCATCTTTAGTGTTATTAACATCACCTTTAGTTACATAAGTATCATTATACTTTTCAATAACTCTATGTGTAGTAAATTCATCACCTTGTTTATAAGTTATAATATCATCTAATTCTATATCATTAGTCTCTTTAACAACTATCCAATCTCCTACTTCTATAGTTCCACTCATACTACCAGTTTGAACTTCAAAAAGAGAGTAGCCAAAAAAACTAGAATAGTCATTTTTTAAAATACTAATTTGTATATTATTATAAATAGATACTAGCAATATAAAAGCAAAGATGATTATTAATATGTTAAGCAATATATTAACAATCTTCTCAAACAGTTTTATTTGCTTGCTTTGCACTACTATCACCCCTATTCACTTCTCCACTACTATAATAAAGTATATCATAATCGACTATTTTTGACAATTATTTTGAGACTTGTTTTTCACTAAATTATAAAAAAAAGAAAAAGAACTTTTAAAGTTCTACTCTTCTTCATCAGCACCATATTTTATTTCAATAATTAAAGCATATAACTCATAGATAAATATCAAGAAACATGGTACTAAAACAATAAATAAAAATCCCCATTGTGATTCAACAACTGATAAGAAAGAACCAACACCACTATATACTTTCGTAGGTTTACCTGCTACAAATCTCATAGAATAAGTATCCCCATTTTCAAAAGATACAGCTTCTTCATCAGGATAAACTTCCCCAGCAACACCTACTTGAACTTGCGGAAATCCATTACTGTCAACTTTATATGTAAAGATAACATCACCTGAATTTATCTCATCTATATCAGCCGCCTCAACTAAGACTAAATCCCCTTTCTCATAACCTTCAAGACTAACTTTATGATTCAATATGATAAGCGATGTATCATCAAATTGTGTCACATTGTAGTCATTATAATTCAATAATAATATCGTAATAGCTAGCGCAAATGCAAAATAAGCTACTCCTATAATTACAAATAAAACTTTTTTTACTGTCTTTAATGCTTTCATCTTAACCTCCATCTTAATAATAGCATATCTATATCTAATTAACAACTACCTTCTTCTAAAGAAAACATACTTACATCATATTTATCTTTAAAAGAAGTCTTATAAAATATATAATTAACACTACTCTTATTTTTAAGAGTAAAGCTAACTTCATTAATATAATTTAAAGAATCAGTTCCTGTCTTAGTAAATTCTAAATTATTTGTATCTAATCTTAATTTACTACTATCCCATTTTAAAGTTAAACATTTATCACTAGAACTAGTATTAGTAAGTACTAAAACTCCATTAGTATCATTATCTTTATAGTTTAACTCTATATCTTTTTTAACATTAGTATTTTTATGTAGTTCAAATACTCCACTCATAACTTTTTTATAAGGCTTTGTACTTTCTACAGTAACAGTAACAGAGACATCACTAAAAACTTCATCATTTAGACTATAAACTTCTAAATTAAGATCTTTATAACTAAGTTTATTAGTATAATCATATCCTTGTTCTTCACATTCAGCTTTACTAAAACCACTGACATCTTTACCATCTGAAGTATTATTTATACAAGCTTCTTCACTCGATAAAACTCCCTCAAATTCATTTTTATTATTATCAGTAAACCTACAACCAACTTTACTAGCTAAGTCATCTTCTACACTACATGTCGCTTTATAATTAATATCATAAGTTGTAACTTTCTGTTTATTAGTATTATTTTTTAAAGTTATTTTTATAGGCTCACCATCAAAAGATTTATCAACATTAGTAATAGAATTAACATCTAATTTATCACTAGTAAAGTAAAAACCTTTAGATTCCAAATAATAATTAAAAACAGAATTAGAAGCATACTTGGCAAAAGAAAATACTTTTGTTATTAAAAATATAACTACTAATATAATAATCAAAGCTATTAAATATTTTGTTATCTTCTTCATATCATCACCTACTAATCTGTCTTTTGAGAGCTTTTAATATTAATATCAATATAATCAACTAAATCAGCATATTCTAAACTATTATATAAAGAATCAAAACTAACTACTAATTTATAATTATCTGTTCTATCTTCTTTATGAGTTAATGTAAATATAGATGAATTACAAACTAATTTATTTTCTTCATTCCTACTATAACTTTCATCGCAATTCATTACTTCTACCTCATCATTACCATCTATTTTATATAGTTTAATATCTAAAGGCATAAAATGAAATGTTTCTATACTTATCTGATAATTAATATTAACATTACTTCTTACATTATCTTTATTATTAGTAACACTAAAGTTATACTCTTTACTATCACCTGGATTTATTGATGTTAAAGGGATACTAATATTATCAGTCTTCTTCGCTTCGAACACAAACTTTGCTAGAAATTGATTATTAAAAGCAAGAGAAGTAGAAGCGCTATATCTTGAAAAAGTAATTCCTGATATAAGTAACACTAAGGTTAGAATCACAAAACAAATTATCAATTTATGCTTCATATAAATCACCTACTTAACAATAAATCTTTCTTCAATAGTTCCGACTTTATTAATTCCATCAAATAGTTCAAAAACTAACTTATAACCACCTGTATCTATAGAAGATGTATCAAAGTCTAATTTTAAATTATTATAAGTAGATTCACTACCATCATAATTAACAGGATTTTTAATAGCATAATAAACTGAATCAGTAACTTTTTCTAAATCATTATTAATATAATCATGTAAATCTACTAATTCATAATCTTGATTATAAGCAGTAAAATTCTTCTTTCGATATAATGACACTCTAATATTAGGATTATCTAATACTGACTGTTCAATAATATCAAAATCAAGTGTTTGTTCCTTTACCTTTTTAGAAATTATTTTATTATCAGGTACATCTATTATGAGAAAGCCATAATCATTAATTTCATTATCGACAATAACTGGTATATTGATAATATCATCACTAATTTTATCTTCATAAATTCCATCTTCTGAAGATGCTAAAGATATCTCAAAATGATATGTTCCTTTATTTAGAGTACTATTATCACTTGCTGTTTCAATTACTAATTTAGAAGTATAATTTAAGCTCTCTAAGTTAATTTTAACAGTTCCAGAATCATCTGGATAATACAAAGTATCATTAACTTTAAAAGAAATATTTTTCAAGTTCTCTTTAGATACCATCTCTCCATCACTATCAACTAATTTTAGTATTAACATTAAACTTTTATCTTGATATGTAGTATCAATAATATCATCTTGATATTCTACATTAGCAGTAAAATTAACTTCTGTAAGAGAATTACTATTATAATCTATACTATTAATAGTATCAGTAGTTGTAAGTTTAATAGAAGCATCTTTATCAGTATAAACATCAAATGTTTTTAAACTATTTTCTAAAGTATCTAATATAACTTTATCATCTTCATCTTTTATCATTAAAGATAGACTAATATCTAATAAATCAGACGTTATATCAGTATTTACAAAAGAAATATTAACAGTATAATCTTCATTTATCGTACCACTAGTAATTTCTTGATATGAAATATCATCAATACTACCTACTTCTTTAAATAGACTAAAAGGATAAGTCATTTTATTATCATTATAATCATCATCACTAACTTCATAAGTATAAACTTTTTCCTTAATATTATCTATTATAGTAATCTTTGTATTAACAGGTAACTTAGTATTAGAAACTAAGACATGTTGATATCCTTCCTTATATTCTAAATCTCCCTTATAAGTAATATCTAAATTAACATTAGATTTATCAGTAATTTTTAACTCATCACTATGTTTATCACTATTAAAAGCTGTTATTTTATCTATTTGATATCCCGTATAATTAATATAATCCGTATTAACATAAGTAACGTAGCCAAAATTATCAGTTATTTTGACATATACTATATTTCTACCTAACATATTTAAAAGTATCTCATCTTCATAAGGCATAAAGGAAACATCATTCAAATCTTCTTTCGTCATAACATCAGATGAAATATAATATTCAATTTTTTCAACCGTAGATAAGTCATCAGTTGCTGTTACCGTTAAAGTTTTATCTTTATTAACATAAACATCTTCTAAAGATGTCTTAAAACTATCAAAGACTAAATCATCCATCTTTAAAGAAACATCAAGAGGTGTATTATCAAGAACTAAGATATCCGTATTTATATATGAAACATTATCATTATAATCAACCGCTTTAACATAAATAATATAACTACCTAAATCATCTATTGAACCAACTTTCTCATAAGGAATCCAAGAAGAAACATCTTTAACTTCATCTTTTGTTAAAGGACTATCACCTTCATATATATAATAATATAGTTCTTTATTCATAGTTAAATTATCTAAATTAGAAATAGTAAAGTTAATTGTATCAGTATATTTAAAAGACTCTAATTCATTAGAGAAATTATTATAAGTATGTCCATCAATACTTATCTTAGCAGTACTTAAAGTACTTTCATCAAAATATAATAATGGATAACTATTATCTTCATAGATAAAGAGATTAGAAGGATTATCTATTAAATCATCAGTATCAATAAACTCTTTAAATCCTAAAGTATTTATAAGAAAATTCTTATCTTCTAAACTAGAGTTACTTACAAGAGTAAAACTTCCTCCTAAACTACCAGTTCCACTTTCTTCTCCTTCAGTATAATAAGAATTATTAACTGTAACACTACTATTTCCTAAAATATTATTAATTAAGTAAGTACTACTACTAGCATTAAAAACATTTTCTATTGTAACACTAGCATCAGAAATATTTCCTATTAAACCAATTTTAGTATTAGAAGTTAAAGCACCGCTATTATAACTGTTAGAAATAGTATTATCACTACCTCTAAGTTCTGTAATTAAACCACTAGTTGTATTATCAGTATAAAAATTACCACTATTATAAGAATTAACAATATTAATATTAGAAGCTCTACCAACTAATCCACTACTTATTGTCTTAGCATAAATATCTGCCTTATTAACTACATTTTTTAAAGATGTATTAGAAAGATTAGCAACAATTCCACTTGTATAAGAATTACTATAAGTAATTTGATATCTTAAATTAGATAAAGTAACATTTTGATAATTAGGAGTTACTATTTCAAGAGAATTATAATTATCTAAATCTAAGTTAACATTAAAATCATTAGTTGTTATACTATTTCCATTGATAGTTAAATTATTAAAATTATTAACACTTCCAAGTAATGTAATTTGCATAACAGTTCCTTCAATATCATTTAAAGAAATATCTGGTGATACTCTATTAAATGAAGAATCCAAAGTAATATTATCAATATTAATCTCTTCTGTTAAAGCATCTTTATCACTACCAATAATATAACCATCATATAAAATATTACTTAAATCAGCATTATTAGCATTTATAGCCACTCCAGCTGTAAGAGAGTTACCATTAATAACAGAATTACTAAAATATAAATTACTAACTTCACCTTCTAAATTAGTAAAGAAAGAAACTTCTTCTGCAGTAGAATCTGCTATATATAAACCATAAATAGTATGAGAATTACCATCAAAATGTCCTTTAAAATTATTAAGAGAAGAAAATTTATTAATACTACCAACTACATTTCCTTCTCTAGTTATATCATTATATAAATCAGTCCCAAATGAAGAAACATAATAAGTTACATTATCTTTAACATACTGTAATTTATTATCATTATCATATAAAAATATACCATCATTTAATATAATATCATTACCCAAAGTAAAATAAGTATCATTATAATCATTACTTTCTAAAGATTGAGCAAAAAAAGCTAATTCACTACCATTACTAATAACATAAGGATTAGAAACAGTACCATTACCATCTCTATAACTAGAAGCTACACTACCATCCCATACTTCACCATTACTAACAATCTTACTTTGAAATCTACCTAAACTAGGAATAGCAATTAGTAAAGCTAATATTATAAATAATAGAGCAATTAAACAATATATTTTTTTAGAACTTTTTATTCTTTCAATCATAACAACTCTTCCTTTACTCCTATTATTCTATTAAATAAATTATATCATAATTTTACAAAATATCTTATTTTTTTCCTTCATTTGACATAATTTTATCAACTTGAACAATAAACCATATTTTCTCAATTGTTATCTTACTGTTTTCTATTTTATTTATTCTAAGTATTAAAAGAATTTTATTTAAAAGATTAACAAGATTATCTTCACTTAAATCTTCTTCAGTTAATCTAATACTATTTAAATTATATTTATTAGCAATAATCATCGCAATATTTCTCTCATCAAATACAGGAAGTCCTGCTATTATAATATTAGTAGTATTCATAGCAAATAAATCAAAAGCTTCACTATATTTAGATATCTCTTCAAAATTAGTTGTATTATAAGCTTTAGATATAGCTAATTTCTTAAAGTAATCAAAACTATAATATAGATTTAACAAATCCATAATCGTTAAAGTATTACTTAAAATAGCCATTACTCTACTCTTAAAATATTCTTCATCATAACTTTTATATAACTTATAAAGTTCTTTCGCTTTAATAACTGACTCTGCTTTTAAGTGTTTCAAATCATGATCACTTTTAAATTCAAAAAATCCAGGCTTACCACTAAATATTTTTTTATTAATTTTTTCAAGTTCATTTTCTAAATTATTAATCTTATCTTCTACTTCTTTTAAACCTTTATATGAAACTTCAGCATCATCTTTAGGAACTAAATTTATATATTCTTCTTTAAAATTATTAAATAAAGGTAAAAACTCTAAGTAATTATTATATTCTTCTATGTTTAACTTTAATTTTTCTAAAATATTACATACTTTATCCATAGCTTTCTTATCATGAATATCTACACCTTCAGGTATTAATGTCTTATAAGCAGTAGTTCTTGCTTTACTTCCTTCTCTTAATTGTTCAATATCAATTTCTCCACTACGAGCTAAAGAAAGTATATCACTAGGAGCCTCTTTACTAGCTAAATTTAAATCTATATATAAAGACTTTAACTTTTCAATACAGTCATTATAGTTTTCTATTTTATTTTGCCTCATCGCTTCTTTTTGCAATTCTAAAATATAATTAGAAAACTTTCTTTCATTTATTTTAATTAATTTACGAAAATTAAGTTCTATATGTTCTATAAGTTCAGGATTAATCCAATATATCTGTTCAAATACCTCTCCTACTTTATCATAGTTTTTACTCTTCTTATGACGCACTTCTAAAAAAGCTGTCATATATTCATGAACATAACAAGTATAATTAAAATCATCACTAGTAAGTAAAATATTAGCCATTTCAAATTTATCTAAAAAACCATTAATTATATCATTTAAAGAATCAAAGTTAAAAGTAGTATAATTACTTATTTGATATAGTAAAGTATCAAATCCCATCTTTTCAAAAAAAGTATTAGAAGGATTAAGTAAAAATTTAACATGCTCCAAATCAATAATTTTTTCATTTAATTTATCAGTATTAACATTTTTCTCATCATCTTTTAAGATAAAGGAACGACTTTTAGCCAAGAGATAATTAGTTAAACTATTTTTATAAGCTATATATTTACTTTCAATAACATCAATAGTTTTATTTAATTTTTTTATATTAGTTTTCGTCTTTGTAGGCATCGTAGAAACTAATGCTTTTTTCGCTTCGATATCTTTTTTTATAAATTCTAAAAAATTATTCATCTAAATCATCCTCTTCTATTCTTTGTTCTTCTAAAAAGTGTATAAAGTCTTCTATATCTTGATATGATTCAATTAATTCAGATAAATTAAGGCGTGATAAGTCAAAATCTATTCTTTCTTCGTTTTTCATTTTAACCTCCCATTTATTCATTAAAGGTAGTATAACCTTCTATATCTTTAACAAAGCTTATTGATATATCTAAATCAGTACCTTCAGAGTTTGTTTCTAAACTATCAATATCCTGTCCTTCAATCCAAAGATAAACTCTAGCTTTTGTAACACCATCAGGTATTTGGAATAATGGATTACTAAAGTTTTCTTCTGTTATTGTATTTTGTAAAGTAAAGTAGTCTAAATCAATATTAGGTGAACCAGATACAGTATTAGCGACAAAGATAGGTCCTCCGGCTCTACTTACAGCATAAGTTGGAAAACGTTCTCCATTAACTAAATTAACATTGTATTTAGAAGCCCTTTCTATTGATAAAGCTGTATGATTTCTACTATTTGGCTCATATATAATTGCATTGCAATTATTATCACAAGTAAGATTTTGTGCCGTTGTAGCAGGAGCATCTAAAGATGTACTATTGATTTTAACAATACCAACTCTTACAGAATTTCCCAATCCTTGCATCTCTTCATTAGCATCAGCAGATACATTAACATAACTAGATCTATCGAAATAAAGATTATCACTTATAGGAGAGCCTGTTTCATTACGTAAAAAAATATCAAAGGCTAAATAATAACTATATTTTTTTCTTTCAGTTTCTACTCTTTCTGTTGTATAAATAAAACCATTATCAGGATCTCTTCTTTGATAAAGAACACCATCACTAGTAAAGATATTAAAATCAGGACTATCATGATTAGTAATACCATTAGATGATACTGGTACTAATCCATTACTTACCCATAAGCTTTTATTAGTTGGATAAGTATTAACTAAATTATTTAAAATAGTATCTTCATTTATTTCCACATAACTATCATAATTAATCGCATCTAATGATATTGTTAACCCACTATTTCTATCAACAGCCATTCTAAATGTTCTAATTCTAACATTTAAAGCTGATGAAAACCAAGCATAGGTAGCTACAATCAAAAGAAGTGCTAAAAGTATTAAAAAGATAATAGTCTTCCTCTTACTTACTTTATCAAAAAAAACTTTGTCTTTATTAGATTTAATATTCACTTTAAGATTCTGTCTTTTCTTTACCTTTAAATCTTTTTTAGCCATTTTCCCCTCCTTCATAATGTAAATAAAGAGTAATAATTTAATAATATTACTCTTTATTCAACTTATACCATATCTTATGGTTCTTCTACATCAGGTCCGTTTTCTTCTTCATCTGATGGAGTAATATCAGTACTTGGTCCATCGTAATCAATGTCTTCTTCTGTATATCTTTCCTTAGTGAATCCAAAGTTTACAGAAACTTTAGCACCAAGTTGAGCAAAATCATAGTTATCTATATCTTGTCCTTCAAGATAAATATATACTCTTACTTTAGTAATACTATTTGGAGCTAGTGTCATAAATTGTGGTCTTTCTGCTCCTGCAATATTTTTCATTGTATCAGTAAAGTTTGGATATTCTACTAATTTATATGGAGATTTATCTAAAGCTGCAGCATAAGTAGCATAATCTATTGTATTTGCAGCATATGTATTGAATGCAGCTCCATCATAAATGTTTACACCATCAGCAACATCTATTCTTCTACTAATTGCATATGTAGGATATGCTGTACCATCAACTATATCAGTACAAGTTGTAGTACCATCATCACTAGATGTATATGAACTAGAAGAATAAACATCAGCAGCTGTTCTTGCTAAACAAGATTTATCATACCAGTTAATTGCATTTTGAACGTGATCAGTATCATTTGGTTCCCAAATTTGAGCACTACGACAAATTCCTGTTACTGGAGCAGCTCCATCTTCATCGTCAGCACAAGTCATTCCTGTAATAGTTGCTTGATCTGTTGTATCTCCTTCTACACGTCCTATTTGTGTAAATGCCACTCTTAATGAGTTTTCAATACCTGTATTTGGTACTCCACCTTCATCTGCTATAGTTACAGATGAATTTGTAGTTAAATAAATTGCTTCTTCATTATCTGGATCATTATCAATATAATATTCATCTCCAGATAAGTTTTTAATGAATAAATCAAATGCAACATAACCATCTCCTTCGATGTATGCCCCAGTTGTTTCTTCTGTATCAGTATAGTTATTAACTTGAGCAGATAATAATCTATAACCTCCAGGTACAGCTGTTAAACTTGATTTTTCATATAATTTCATTCTTGATGTTGTACTATCCATATCTCCAACAGATGATAGAGGGATTAGTTCTACACCATCTAATTTATTTGTATTATTGTCATATTGTGTTGCTTCATTAACATCAAGATTATATTTCCAATCAATTCCATCCATTGATAGAAATAATCCTTCTGTTGTAGCAATATTTATATCAAACTCTGATACTTCTACCCTTTTCATACCTATAAACCAAGCATATGTTGATACAGCTAAGAGTATTGCTATTAAAGAACACATTGCGACTAACTTTCTAATTTTCTTAGAATGTTTCTCATTATGTTTCTTCCTTTTCATAATTCCTCCCACTTTTTATCATATATAGTACTGAAGGATAATAAATATTATCCCTCAACTTATATTGTTTTAACTAAAATTCCAAGCACCATCAGTCTTAGTTGCAGTCTTATCTGTTCCCCCATCTTTAAATGTAAAGCTTGTTATTGTTTTTGGAACACTAAATTCTCCTGCTCCTGAACTCCAAGTAATTTCATCTGGAGAGATATCTGTAATTTCACCTGTAGCAGAATATGTTACAGCTTCATTTCTTTTTACATCTTCTGGTAACTCTGGATTTCCATCATAATCAATATCTTCACCATAGAATCTTTCTTTAGTGAATCCAAATGATACTGATATTTTCTTACCAAGTGATGCAAAGTCATAGTTATCAATATCTTGTCCTTCGATATAAACATATACTCTTACTTTAGTAATACTATTTGGAGCAAGTGTCATAAATGTAGGACGTTCAACTCCTTGTAAGTTTTTCTCTGTATCTGTAAATGTATCAAGATCTACTAATTTTCCATCAGCTGCTACTGGAGAAATACTATCAGTATAACCATTATAATCAGTACCATCATATACATCTACTGTATCTGTTTCATCGATAACTCCACTTACTACATAAGTATGATAAGCTGTTCCATCGCTAACAGTACCACAAGCGCCATTATATGAAGCATCATCAAATACATCATCAGCTATTCTTTTCTTACAAGATGCATTATACCAATTTATAGCATTCTCTACGTGTTTAGTATCATTTGGCTCCCAGATTTGGGCATTTCTTTGATCACAAATCTTAGTAGAACCATTACTTCCAGAACAATCAATACCAGTAATTGCAGTTGTATCTACTGTATCTGCTTTAACACGTCCTACTTGAGCAAATGCTACTCTAACAGAGTTTTCAATACCTGTATTTTGTTCACCACCATTTGTTGAAGCAGAAGCTTTTGATTCAGGTGTTAAGTAAATTGCTTCTTCATTAAGTGGATCATAATTTGTATAATACTCTTCTCCTGATAAGTTCTTAATAAATAAGTCAAATGCTACATAACCGTCAGCTTCTTTAGTAGAACTGTTATTAATACGGCTAGACATCAAACGATAACCACCTTCAGTAGCAGTTAAACTTCCTTTTTCAAACATAATTAGTTTAGATGTATCAGGATCCATCGCACCTACTGTTGATAAAGGTACCAGTCCTTCTCCACCCCAGCTATTAGTGTTACCTACGTAACTAGCATCATTATAATTTGTTTCATTAATAGTTACTGTATCATCCCAATCAGTACCATTAAGTGATAAACTCAAACTTTCTGTTGTGGCAATAGAAATATCAAAACTTGAAACATTAACAGTTTTCATACCTATAAACCACGCATAAGTAGAAACGCCTAAAATTAAAGCACACAAAGCTGTTCCAACTGCCAACTTTTTAACGCGTTTTTCGTGTTTCTTGTTTCTTTGTTTCATAAATCCCTTCTCCTTTTCTCTAATCTTAAAAGAAACTAAACTAGAATTCTAAACTTGTGTTACCTTACGAAAAACCAGGCATTTTTTTCATAAAATAACACGAATTTTTTAGTCTTCGAGTTTAAAATCCCAAAGCATTAGACCATAATGCCTATAATATTATAAATAATACCACCGACTTCTGTATAGGAAATAAACTTAGTGAAAAACATCTTGAAACAACCCATACTATATACACTCCGATATCTTTATAATATAGTTCAATTATAACAATAGCAATATTAAAAATCAATATTTTTTGTCGAATTTTTGGTACTAAATTGAAAAAGTAAATGCAACCTAAAAAATATTAATAGTTGCAGTTAAACGTTCAAATAAAAAGTGTTGCAT
>CALWAJ010000006.1 GCA_944373065.1 uncultured Bacilli bacterium | reverse complement strand
GTTGAAATCTCTGTTTGCAATATCTTAATAATTATAACTTCCTTAATTTTAGATACATTAACTAAATACAGGGTGAGATGAAAGTTATAATCCTCAAGATGATGGAGGAGGGTTACAATTTAGTGTTCAAGTTAATGTCTATGGAAAAGATGGGGAGAAGATGCCAGTAACTGGTCCTGTATCTGATGTAGTAACAGAGAATTTAACTAGTGGAAGTACCTATGATGATGGAATCGATACCTTTATAACAGGAGAAGACCCTAATAACTATATTTGGTATAGTGGAAAGTTATGGAGAGCGGTGAGTGTTGCCAACGAAACAAAGACAACTAAGTTAGTGACACAGTGGAATATAAGTGCAATTCCATATAATGCAAGTGGTAATACAGCTTTTGAAGGAAGTTATATGGAAGAATGGTTAAATGATATAACAGTAGATGGCTTCTTAGGAAATCTTAGAGATTATGAGAATTTTATAGTAACAGATGCAAAGTGGAATGCCACAGAAGATGCCACAAGTTTAGGAAGTATAACAAGACCAAGGGATGATGGTACAGTAGTAACGGATGCTGTAGGACTTTTGAATATGTATGAGTATCAGTCTAGTAATAATGGTATAACGGACGGTTATTTAAATAACGGACTTTATTGGTGGACATTAACACCATATAGTTCGTCGAGCGTTCGAGGGGTTGAAGTCAGTGGTGATGCATTATACTATTCGCTTTCCCAACCTTCGGTGTGCTCTGCTAGGCCATCAATAAATCTAAAATCTAGCGTGAAAATTGTAGATGGTGATGGGACGATAGATAATCCTTATCGTTTAGAAGGAGATAATGATAGTAATCTATTAGGAACATTATTAAATACAAGATATAGTGGAGAATATATAAGATTTGGAAACGAGGAAAATAATCTATATAGAATTGTAAGTCATGAAAATGGAACAGGGACAAAGATAACTAGTGCTGAACCATTAAAGAGTTCTGGGAAATTTCTATCTATGAAGTTTGGAAGTAATAAAACATTCTCAAGTACAAATATAATTGGCACATTCTTAAATGGAGAATACTTAACAAATTATATAGATGGTACATATAGTAATATGATAGAAGAAAGTAGTACTTGGTATCTAGGAGCTCTAAGGACAGGTCTAAGTTATAAACTAGCCAAATATACAGATACTAATATGAGTAGTACAACTACATCAACTGCAAATGCTACAGTAGGATTATTAAGGTTAGGAGAATTAATGGCAGGACAATTTGATAGATATAGAAATAATGATTATTATTGGACCTTAACATCAGATGGTTCGTTAGAAGTTTGGGATTTTGACAATGAAAGCACTGTTAATACTAAAAGATTGACCTATACTAGTGGTGTTCGCCCATCCATGAATCTAAAATCTAACGTGGTAATATCAGGTGGAGATGGGACTAAAAATAATCCATTCACTCTAGCTTTACAATAATAATTTTAAACTCTTAAGAAACGACAAATAAATCGTTTCTTTTTTTATATACTTTATGTGGTGGTAGAAATGAAAGTATATGTTGACTTAGTTTTCTTTATCAATTTTATGTTTGATTTACTCCTTTTAATGACTGTTAGTATTGAATGTAAAGTATATTCTAAAAAACGATTTCTCTTACTATCTTCTTTTTTTGGAAGTTTGTCGGCATTTCTTTTATTTCTACCCATTAATAATATTTCCTTATTTCTTTTTAAAATTGTTATAAGTATTATAATGCTCTTTATCGCTTTTAAAATTACTAGTAAGAATCTTTTTATAACTCTTATTAAAAGCTTGTATGGTAATAGTATTATCTTAGGGGGAGTGCTCTATTTCTTTAATAATCAAATAAACTATAAAAATATCGGCTTAATTTTTGTTAAAGATAGTACTACTTTTAACTTATTAATCATTATTATTAGTAGTCCTATAATTTTTTATCTTTATCATAAGACAATGGAAAAAGAAAAGAAAAAAAGGCAACTTTTACATCATATATCTATAAAATATAAAGATAAAACTATTGATACTTTGGGATATTTAGATACTGGTAATAATATTAAAGATCCTTATAAAAAACGCTCAATAATACTTATAAATTCATCATGTTTATCACTAGATTTAGAAGAAGCGATACTTGTTCCTTTTAAGACTATAGATAATATGGGCTTAATTAGATGCTGTGAAATAAAAGAAATAAGTGTTGATAATAATATATTATCTAATAAATATTTATTAGGTATTAGTCCTAAAAATATTGATATAAACGGTGCTAGTTGTATATTACCTAATACTATAGAGGAGGAATTAAAGTGATTACAATTTTATATCTAGTTTCATTTTTACTTGATAAAAGTTATGAAATATTTTATGTAGGTAGTAGTGATATTTTACCAGAGCCTTTGTCTCGAGAAGAGGAAGAAGCATACCTTGTTATGGCTATGGATGGAGATATTCATGCTAGAGATGTTTTAATTGAACATAATTTAAGATTAGTAGTATTTCTTGCTAAAAAGTATGAAAATACAAAAGTAGATTTAGAAGACTTAGTTAGTATTGGTACTATTGGCTTAATAAAAGGTATAAATACCTTTAAGCCTGATAAAAATATAAAACTTGCAACATATGCTTCACGATGTATTGATAATGAGATACTTATGTATTTGAGAAAAATAAAGAAATCTAAAACAGAAGTTAGTATTGATGCTTCACTTAGTTTAGATGCTGAAGGTAATGAATTACATCTTGAAGATATATTAGGAACAGATTCTGATATTGTTACTAAAGGAATAGAAGATGCAACTGATAAAAAATTAATGCTCGATGAAATATGTAAGTTAAATCCTAGAGATAGAGATATTATTATATTAAGATATGGGCTTATGGGACATGAAGAATTAACCCAAAAAGAAGTAGCAGAACTTCTTGGTATTAGTCAATCTTATATATCGAGAATAGAAAAGAAAGTAATTAGGAGATTAAAAAATATTATTAAATATACTTGAGGAGGAATATATGAAAGTATTAAAGAATGATAAAGATTATTTAGAAAAAATTAGATATCTTTATAAAATTAGGTTACTTGCTTTAGGACTTAATGAAGTAAATACTGATATACATTTTAAAAATAATTATTATCTATAAAATATAGAAATTACTAAATAAAATAGTGATTTCTTTTAGTTTATGTTATTATATTAGTAAGATAGGAGGTTTCTTGATGGAGGCTTATACTAAAAGTAGTAATGAAGTGATAGAGAGTTTAAATAGTAGAATAGAAGGTTTAAATCAAGAAGAAGTATCTATTAGATTAGAGAAATATGGTTATAATGAGATTAAAGAGAAAAAAAAGAAAACTATTTTTTCTATGATTATAGATGAACTTAAAGATAGAATGATTTTAATACTATTATTAGCATCAATTCTTTCCTTTGTTTTAGGTGAAGTAGCAGAAGGGGTAGTTATTTTAATAATTATCTTTATTAATGCTTTTATTAGTATTATCCAAGAGAAGAAAGCGATGAAGGCGATTGAGTCTTTAAAAGATATGAATACTCCTCATACTACGGTTATTAGAGAAGGAAAGAAAAAGAATATTTTAACTAAAGAATTAGTAGTTGGTGATATTGTTTATCTTGAGGATGGTAATATTGTACCTGCTGATATTAGATTAATAGAAGAGAATGGATTAAAAGTAGATGAGTCTTCATTAACTGGAGAGAGTGTTCCTATAGAAAAAGATGCTAATAAAGTATTAGATGTTAATACAACATTAGCGGATAGAGTTAATATGGTATATTCTTCAACGATTATTTCTTATGGAACTCTTTTAGGAATTGTAGTTAGTACTGGAAGTAATACAGAAGTAGGTTCTATTGCTAATATGTTAGAAGATAGTGATAATTTAGATACACCTTTAAAAAGAAAGTTAAATAAAGTAGGAGAAGTTTTAAGTATTGTGGGAATAGTAGTTGCTATACTTATATTTATTATAGGGCTATTATATGGTAGAGATTTTATAGCTGTTTTGATGATTGCTATATCTCTTGCTATATCAGTAATACCAGAAGGATTACCAGCAACTGCTACTATTGTTATGGCCTTAGGAGTATCAAGAATGGCTAAGAAAAATGCTCTAGTAAAAAAATTAACTGCTGTTGAAGCTTTAGGTAGTGCTACTGTTATTTGTTCTGATAAGACAGGGACTCTTACTTTAAATAAAATGACGGTAATAAATAGTGTTTTATATAGTGATATAGTTAATGAATCTAATGTTAATAATCATAGTGATGAGTTAATAAAATGTTCTTGTTTATGTAATAATGCTTATCTAGATAAAGATAAAATAATGGGAGATCCTACAGAAGGGTGTTTATTAAGTTATGCTGAAGAGTTGGGATATGATATTAAAAGTATAAAGAGTAATAAAGTTTTATATGAACAGCCATTTGATTCTATTAGAAAGAGAATGAGTGTTGTTATTAAAGATATGGATAATTATGTTGTTTATAGTAAAGGTGCTCCTGAAGAGTTAATTGAAGTATGTAATTATGCTAGTGTTGATGATAAAGTAATAAAACTTACTGATGAAGATAGAAGGTTAGTTAAAGATTATTGTGTTACTTTATCTAGTAAGGGATTAAGACTTTTAGGTTTTGCTAGTAAAAACATCACTTCTCTTCCTAAAGAGGGAGATAAAATAGAAGAAGATTTGACTTTTATTGGTATTATGGGAATTATTGACCCTCCACGAGAAGAAGTTAAACATGCAATTAGTACTTGTTATGAAGCTGGTATTAAAGTAATTATGATTACAGGAGATCATAAATTAACAGCTAAATCTATAGCTAAAGAACTTGGTATATATAAAAAGGGTGATTTAGTTATAGATGGTGAAGAACTTAGTAAAATGAGTGATTTAAAACTTCGTAATACTATTGAAAATGTATCTGTTTTTGCAAGAGTTACTCCTAAAGATAAACTTAGGATTGTTGATGCTTTAAAGAAAAATAAAGAAATAGTTGCGATGACAGGAGATGGTGTTAATGATGCTCCGGCTCTAAGAAAAGCTGATATTGGTGTTGCTATGGGTATTACTGGTACTGATGTTGCTAAAGAAGCAGCAGCAATGATTTTATTAGATGATAATTTTACGACAATTGAAGTTGCTATTAAAGAGGGAAGAAGAGTATATCGTAATATTCAAAAAGTTATTCAATTTCTTTTAGCAGGAAATATTGCAGAAGTATTAACTATATTTGTATCAATGCTATTTAATTTAAATAGTCCTTTACTTGCTGTTCATATTTTATTTATTAATCTTGCTACTGATACATTACCTTCTCTTGCTCTTGGAATAGATCCAGCTAGTCCTAATATTATGAAACATAAGCCTGTTAAAGAAGGAAGTCTATTTGAAAAAGGTCTTGTTTTTAGAATAGGTTTTTATGGTGTTTTTCTTGCTATTATTACATTAGGTGCATACTTTATTGGAACAAATGATAGTTATGATGTTGGTATGACTATGGCTTTTACGGTTTTATGTCTTTCACAAATTTTCCATTCTCTAAATCAAAGTTCAAGTATAACTTCTATATTTAGTAAAGATTATCCGAGAAATAAAATGCTATATCTTGCTATGTTAGGTTCAATTTGTTTTCTTTTAATAGTTTTATTTATAACACCTATAAGAGAATTTTTCTCACTTAGTGTTTTATCTTTAAATGAATGGATAATAGTTATATTATTATCACTATCACCAATTCTTATAGTAGAAATATTTAAAGTGATAAAGAGATGTTTAGGAATGGAGAGTTAGTATATGGTAGTAAATAAGAAAAGGATAGTCTTAGTAATAAAATCTATCCTTTATTTGCAGGACTTTCAGGGGATTTAATCTTCTATATTGCAATTAACACACTATTTTTAACAGAAGTAAAGAAATTCAGTGCCTTAGAGATAAGTTCTCTTACGACAATTAGTACTTTGGTAATGCTTCTTTTAAATCCTTTAGTTATGAAAATAATTAATAAAATAGGTGCCTTAAATTCTGTTAGAGTAGGGGTTATACTTCTTTTCTTAGGAGCATTCTTAATTACTACTGGTAATAATTATTTAACTATTTTAATAGGTTCTATTCTATATGAAGCATATGCTTATTTTAAAAAGATGGATACAGTTCTACTTAGAAAAAATTTAGAGTTTTTAAAAGAAGAGGATAGACATTTAGAATATGAAAGCAGGGGTTCGTTAATTTATGCGGTAGTTACGATGTTTACTGCTTTCATTTCAGGATTTCTTTTTAATATAAATCCTTATATACCTATGATAGGTTGTTTAACTTTTTGTGTTATTAACTTATTTTTAGTTAATTTTCTATATGAAGTTAAAACTCCTAAAGAAAAGAAGGTAAAGAAAGATAAAAGAAAAGTTAAAATAACTCATCTCATTTTCTTAATCTTACTTCTTTTTGCAGTGTGCTATTCAATTATCGATTTAGGTCAGAATAATAGTAAACTGTTTATTCAATATAAATTAACTAGTTTCTTAACTCTTGAAAATGTCTCTATTATTTTAACCGTAATAGTTAGTGCCTCACGAATTACTAGAGTACTTGCTAATTACTTCTTTATTAAAATCTATGAAAAATATAAAAGTAAAATCTTATCTATTATAGGTTACAGTTTACTCATATCATTTACTCTTATTTTAATAGGAAACTTTATTTCTTTTAAAATATTTGGTATTATTTTAATGAGTATAGGCTTTTGTGTATTTCTTGCTATAAGAGACCCATTTGATAATTATATTAAAGAGTTATTACTTGATAATACTACTCCTAGCGACCACAAAATTATGATGAATAAATTAAACTTTACAAGAAAAGTAGGCAAGTTAATAATAAGTAGTTTAATTACATTGATCCTTCTAAAAGATAATCTTACTTATGTAATGATATTCTTATTAGGACTTTCTTGTTTTAGTTTAGTAATTGTTTATGAAATATATAAAATATTAAAGAAAAAGAAATATGCTTAAAATAATACTATAAAAGAAAGCGGTGATTAAGTTTATGAATATTGGTAGTGAATTAATTAGTTTATATACGAAGATAAAACTGTATTTAATAGATGCATTTGTAAAGTATTATGGTGAAGCGCATAGATATAAAATAGAGAACTTAATTAATAACTTAACTATTATTTTTGCATCTCATAATATAGGTAGTATTTCTTTTAAAGATATGGCTTTAAAATATAAAGACTCATCTTTAAAAAAAGAATATTATGAAAATTTATCTAATATAAAATCTAATAACAACAATATTATTATTTCTTATATTGGAGATATTGATGAAAAATTAATTTCAGAAGTAGAAAACTATGATAATAAATATGCTTTAGGATATGCCGATATGAGTAGTTATGCTAAAAGTAGTTTAGTAACTTTTGGTTATGGAGTGGATGTTAAAACATTAATTCACGAAATGAATCACTTATTAACTAAAGATATACTAGCTATCAATAGAGAAAATGATGAATTAATCAAGTCCTATGGTTTTAATAATGAAGGAGATTTTGTTTATGAAGTAATTAATGATTATATGACACTTGACATAATGAGTGGTTTTAAAGAATTACTTCCTAAAGATATTATTGAAAATCCTTTACTAACTTTTAGAAATAGTTCTGGCTATACTAGTCTTGATGATGTTCTTGGTAATCCTATTAAAGAAATGTATCTTTTTAAAGATATAATTAAATCATCTTTAATAAATAAAGATGGTTCAAAAATACGTAATATTTTAGGAAAAGAAAATTATGATAATATAAATATAACTTTATCTAAATATTATAATGCTTTAAGAAACTATATAAATGAGCATCCAAATATAGCAAAAAAAGATGTTTATTCTTTAATAAGTCCAAAAGGAAGACAAAATCTAGCCCATATGAAGCATGTTATTTCAAACAGTTTTATAAGTTATATAAATTATAATGAAGAGTTATCTAAAAAAATAGATAGCCTTGAAAATGAGGGAATTATTAGAAAAATGTAGAATATCTTGAAATATAGATATTTTTTTTTAACTTTTATGCACAAAAAATAAAAATGTTGTGCATAAAAGTTAATTTATAATGATTATATAATTTAAATTTTTGCAAAACAAAGTAAAAAAAATAAAAAATGAGAATAAAAGCGACAAGAATATTTACTTAAATTAAATTCATTTCAATGTTATTTTATACGTATGATATAATTAATTAAAATCATATTAGAAAGAAGATGCTTAAATGTGAAAAAAGTAAGAAATGCTGTAAGGTCATTTGTAATTGTAGATGGAAAAGTTCTATGTATAAAATATAAGAAAGAAAATATAGGATATATTGATATTCCTGGAGGTAAAATAGAATATGGCGAAACAAGTATAGAAGCAGCGATTAGAGAGGTTAGAGAAGAAACAGGAATAGAAGTTAATAATTTAGAAGAAGTAGGTAATGTTATTATTGAGTATCCAGATAGAACTTATAACATGAATGTATTTGTTACAAGTGATTATAGTGGAAACGTTAGAAACACTGCGGAAAACGATGCTTTCTTTATTGATATAAAAGATTTATTAAAAGAAGAAAAAAGATATGCTATTACGTATTTGTTAGATAATGAGTTTAAAAATGATTTTAATAATAGAAATGTTAATGTTAAATTCAATGTTGATGATAATCATATGGTTATTAATTATAATAAAACATGAGATTAAAACATCTTAAATAATAAATATATTTTTAAAACATAAACTTACTACTGGAAAGGTAGTGATTTTTTTATGTTTACAAGAGGAATAGATAAGAGAATGAAAATTATTCTTTTAATATTTAGTAGTATCTTATTAATAATTGTCTTAAGAGTATTTTATGTTCAAGTAGTAGATTATAAGAGGCTATCAACTCTTGCTAGTGACCTTTGGAGTAGGAATCTTCCAATTGAAGCATCAAGGGGAAGGATACTTGATCGAAATGGAGTAGTTCTTGCTGATAACATTACAACCACATCTTTAGTTTTAATACCTAATCAAATTAAAAATAAAAAAGAAGTAACAGAAAAACTTGCTGAGATTCTAGGTGTTAGTTTTGATGAGATGAAAGAACATGTTTATAAAGAGACATCTATTGAAAGAGTTCATCCTGAAGGGAGACGATTATCATATGAAGTAGCCGATAAAATAGAGGCATTAAATTTTGATGGAGTTTATCTAGTTAAAGAGTCTAAAAGATATTATCCTTATGAAGAGATGTTATCTCATGTCTTAGGTTATGTTGGTATAGATAATCAAGGTTTGTCGGGGATAGAATTACAGTATGATGATTATCTAACTGGAGAAAATGGAGCGATTAAATATTTTAGTGATGCTAAAGGTAATAAACTAGAACTTACAGATTTATATATAGAGCCCCAAGATGGTATGGATTTACAACTTACTATTGATATAAATATTCAAAAGTCAGTAGAACGTGAGTTAGATAATGTTGTTGATATGTTTAATCCGGATATGGCTCTTGCAATTGTTATGAATCCTAAGACTGGAGAAGTCCTTGCTATGAGTTCTAGACCTAATTTTGATCCTAATAACTATCAGAAGTATAGTACTGAAGATTTATCACGTAATCTACCTATCTGGGCTAGTTATGAGCCAGGTTCTACACAGAAAATAGTGACAACGGCAGCAGCAGTTGAAGAAGGTGTTGTTGACCTATTTAAAGATGAGTTTACTGATACAGGTTCAGTTCAAGTAGATACCGCTAGAATTAAATGTTGGAAAGCAGGAGGACATGGACATCAAACATTTTTGCAAGTCTTGCAAAATAGTTGTAACCCTGGATTTGTTAAAATGGGACAGTTATTAGGTAAGGAGAGATTGTTTCATTATTTAGATTTGTTTGGATTTGGAAATAAAACAGGTATAGACTTAAATGGAGAAGGAGAAGGAATTATCTTTTCTCTTGATAAAGTGGGTAACATTGAACTTGCAACAACTGCCTTTGGTCAAGGTATTAGTGTTACACCTATTCAACAAGTAAGAGCAATATCGGCCGTTATTAATGGGGGAATTTTATTAAAGCCTTATGTTTTGAAAAATATACTAGAGCCAGAGACCGGTAATGTTATGAAACAAAATAGTAAAACTGAAATTAGGAGAGTAATTAGTGAAGATACAAGTAAGATTATGAGATATGCCTTAGAAACAGTAGTTGCTTTAGGTGGTGGTAAAGCTGCTTATATTGATGGTTATAGAATAGGTGGTAAGACAGGTACGGCTCAAAAAGCGGTTAATGGGGCTTATCTTGCTAATAACTACATAATGTCCTTTGTTGGTATAGTTCCTTCAAATGATCCTGAAGCAGTGCTATATATTGCCATAGATAATCCAAAAGATACAGCATTGTTATCTAGTTATACAACAACTCCTATTGCAAGAAGGATACTTTTAGATATAATAGATGCTTTAGGAATAGAAAAACAAGAAGGTGGGGTAGAAAAAGACTGGGAATGGAGTGATAAAGTTTATTATGAAGTAGAAAATGTAGTTGGTAAAAGTCCAGATGAAGCGAAAAAAATACTTGAACATTTTTCTTTAGAATATTCTGGTAGTGGTGAGAAAATAATAAGTCAGTCCCCTAGTGCTGGGACAAGATTAGAAGATGGTAGTACAATAAAATTAATGTTAGGTAATTAGTTATTGCTAAAGCATAATAATAGTTATATAATAATGGCAATTTGAGAAAGGAAGTTATTTATGCCAAGAGTTAATAATACTAATATCAAACGATTAATAAAATTAGAAAGAGAAAGATATAATAGACTTTTACGTTATATAGAAACAAATGTACCTAGTGATACTTTTAATGATAATCTTAATTTACTTGTAAATTTAATGAGTGGTGAATATCAGACAAACATTGATTTTAACTCATCATTCTTTTCTTTAGAAAAATATGATATTGATGATGAAACATATCTTTATAATTATGAAGTTAGTTTCAATAGAGGTGAGGAAGTGTATCATTCTATTGTTTTAACTTATTTAAATATATTTAAACTTCGTGATAATGTATATAAGTTAGATGTTAAAAATAAAAAGGCTTTAAGATATTTTAAACCTACAATTTCTAAAAATGATTTTACTGATAAATTTGTTGAAAAAATATTTTCTTCTGATACTTATCCTTATATTATGTACTCTAGAAGAAAAGAAAATATGAGATTAGATACATTTTATAATATAGTTAAGTATTATGGTAAAGAAAGTAATTTGATATGTGTGATAAATCCTGATTTATTATCAGATCCTATAGATGTATATGCTGAAGAAATAGTTTCTAAAGATTATGTTTTTCCTTGGGTTTTAAAAAATATAAGTAAAGATGATGATCCAACTAAGCTTGTAGAAATGGCTGGATACTATAATACAAGTGAAAAGCTTCATAATTTAGTAAAGCGAATATAATTAGTATAAAACTAAATAATTATCATAAAATTAAATGACAAGAAAAAGTCAAATAAAAAAATACATATAGAATAACAAAAATACTTATGCTATAATACTTGAAGAAGAAAGAGGCGATAAGTCATGTTATTACTTACAAAAGCAGTATTTGCAATTATGATTGGATTTTTATTTAGCGTAGTTTTAGGTCTTATTCTTTTACCTCTTTTAAGAAAGTTAAAAGTAGGGCAAAGAATAAGCAGTTATGTAGGATACTCTCATAGACAGAAGGAAGGTACTCCGACAATGGGAGGATTAATCTTTATTATTCCTACTGTTTTAATTACGATAGGTTTATTGATCACTGATAAGATACCTTATTCTGATAATTTAGCGATAGTTTTAGTTGTTTTTTTAGGATTTGCAATTATTGGATTTTTAGATGATTTTTTATCCTTAAAAAAGCATAATAATGAAGGACTTACTACTTATCAAAAACTGTTAGGACAAGTAATTATTTCAACTATATTTTTCTATATATATATGAAAAATGGAGGGCAGACATCTTTTGTAGTTGGTACTCTTGGTATTGATATAGAACTTACTTGGTTATATGGATTATTTATATTGTTTATTTTAATAGGTGCTTCTAATGCTGTTAATCTTACAGATGGACTAGATGGTCTTGCCGGTAGTTTATCTGCAGTTGCCTTTATTGCCTTTGCCCTTATATCTTTTGTGGTAGGCTTTGAAGATATTGGAATATTTTGTTTAGTATTAGTAGGTTCTTTGATTGGTTTCTTAGTTTTCAATACCCATCCTGCTAAAGTATTTATGGGAGATACTGGTTCTCTAGCCCTTGGTGGGGTGATGGGGGCAGTTGCTATACTTACTCATAGAGAGCTTACTTTACTTGTAGTAGCAGGAGTATTCGTAATCGAAACATTATCAGTTATCTTACAAGTATTTTGGTTAAGATTCTTTCATAAAAAGTTATTCTTAATGACACCACTACATCATCATTTTGAAAAACTTGGTTGGCAAGAGACAGACATTGTTAAGTTATTTGTAGTCTTTGGTCTATTACTTGCGATGGGTGGCATTATTTTTGGAGTATGGTTATAGAAAAGAGTGATTAGATGAAGAAGAAAGGTTATGGTTTGCCTTTATTAATCACAGTAATACTCTTAGTAACATTTGGACTTATAATGATATATTCAGCTTCAAGTATTTGGGCCGAGTATAAGTTTCATGATAGTTTTCACTATGTGAGGCAACAAGCATTATTTACAGTAATAGGATTTATAATAATGTATATAGTTAGTAAAATAGATTATAATGTCTATTTTAAGAAGGCAAATATCATTTTAGGTATTTGCTTTTTATTATTAATTTTAGTTTTAATACCAGGTATAGGTAGTATTAGAAATGGTAGTCGTAGTTGGTTTGGAATAGGGCCATTTGGAATACAACCTAGTGAGTTTATAAAGCTAGCATTAATAATATTTACAAGTAAATACTTAGTTAATAGTAATAAGTTTTTAAAAAGTTATAAGAAAGGAGTTATTCCAATACTTGGTATTGCAACTCTTGCTTTTGGTCTTATTATGTTACAGCCTGATTTAGGTACTGGTTTAGTTTTAATGGTTTCAATTATTGCTATGCTTTTTATTGCAGGAGTTAATATGAAATTCTTTTACATCTTAGGTGTGATAGGAGTAATTGGAGTAATAATTCTAATTGTTATTGCCCCTTATCGAATGGATAGAATAACATCTTTTATAGATCCTTGGTCTGATCCTTTAGGAACAGGTTTTCAAATAATACAATCTTTATATGCAATAGGACCAGGTGGTGTTTTAGGAACAGGCTTTCTTAACTCAAGACAAAAACATTTTTACTTACCAGAACCTCAAACAGATTTTATCTTTTCAATAATTTGTGAAGAGTTTGGAGTAGTAGGAGCGATATTTATTGCAGTACTTTTCTTCTTACTTCTATACTTCGGTGTAAAAATAGCATTGAAGACAAATGATTTATTTGCTAAGTACTTAGCTTTCGGACTTATCTTTCAAATGATTTTTCAAGCATTAATGAATCTTGCAGTCGTTATAGGTTTAATACCTGTAACTGGTGTTACTTTACCTTTCTTATCTTATGGAGGAAGTTCCTTATTAATAAGTTTATTAAGTATTGGAATTCTTCTTAATATTGCGAAAAAAAATAATCAGTAACTGTATATTATATTAATAGAAATACCTATTATTAAAAGTTTGAGGTCACGATTTGTGATCTCAAAATGTAATGAAATAGGTTTTTAAAAATAAGATATGTAGGGAGGTTATAGTTATAAACGATTTAATAACAAAAGAAGATATAAAAATAGAAAATATGATATATGAGATTAGAGGAAAACAAGTGATGCTTGATAGTGATTTGGCTAAACTTTATGAATGTAAAAACGGAACTAAGACTATTAATTTAGCAGTTAAGCGACATATTAATAGATTTCCAGAAAGGTTTATGTTTCAGTTAACTGATGAAGAAAGCAAACTATATTTGAGGTTTCAATTTGAAACCTCAAACATAAAAGGTGGAAGAAGATATAATCCATATGTATTTACAGAGCAAGGTATCGCCATGCTTGCTACTGTACTTAGAACACCTGTCGCAGAAGAAGTGAGTATAAGGATAATGGATGCTTTTGTGGCAATGAGAAAATACATATCAACTAATCTAATTGAACAAAAGTATATAAATGATTTAGTATTAAAAGATTCTAGAAGAATAGATTTATTAGAAGATGCTTTTTCTAGCTTTAAAGAAAAGAATAATCATATATTCTTTGAAGGGCAGATTTATGATGCTTATTCTCTTATGATGAAGATATTTGAGAAAGCTGAAAGTAGTATTATTATAATAGATAATTATATTAATAAGAATATTTTAGACATATTATCTAAGACTAATAAACAAGTAACATTAATTACTAATAAATATAAAATACAAGATTACGAGAAGTATAAAGAACAGTATAATAATATTACATTAGTAGTTAATAACTCTTTTCATGATAGATTTATTATTTTAGATAAGAAAGATTTATATCATTCTGGAGCAAGTTTTAAAGATTTAGGCAAGAAATGTTTTGCTATTACTAAAATAGAAAGTAAAGAGATTTTAGAGAGTTTATTAGATAAGTTAGAATAGTAACTTTTATTAGAAGTTATTGGATATCACAAATTGTGATGACTAATTTATATAGTGCTTTGTTAATACATAAGGTTTCAAATAAAAAATAGTGACAGTATTAGGAATAGAAAGATTCAAGGTCCCAAGGTGGGACCTTGAATGCTAGAATAAATAATATAAAATATTAACATTATGCTTATACATTAATACATGCATCTTACTATACCCATTAACTGTCCCATTTTAACAAACTCTTGATTATCTGGATTTTGTAATACTTGTAACAAGGTTTGCCTTTGTAAAATGAAAGTTTTCTATAAAAATATAAAAATTCGCCAGTCTCTCTTTTAAATTTACCATATACTAATAATTGTGATTACAAAAAAACACTTGAATTGTTTGTGTCAATAAATTTTCTAAAACATTTCGTTTAAGTTTTTTTATATATAAGGAAATTGCGTTTTTAATGAATAAAATCGAAAATATGTATTGACAAACGTATCTTCTAGATAGTACGCTTAAGTTACAAATATTAAGCAGGGAGAAATGGATTATGGAGATGTATAGAGCATATAAATTTAGGTTATATCCAACAGATGACCAAAAGATATTAATTAATAAAACTTTAGGATGTAAAAGATTTGTATATAATCATTATCTTAATTATTTAAAAGATAATAATGGTATAAATAGATTTGATTTACATAAAGATTTACCTAAATTAAAAGAAGAAAATGAATTTTTAAAAGAAGTAGATTCAACTGTATTGTGTTCTACTGTAGATGATTTGTGCAAAGCTTTTAATGATTATTATGCTAAAAGAAAAGGTTATCCTAAATTTAAAAATAGATTTAGTAGGCAGTCTTATAGAACTAGTTGTATAAGAAGTACCAAAAAGGAAAAGAATATAGTAATATAGAAGTAGATTTATTAAGTAGATTTATAAAATTACCTAAACTAGGCAAAGTAAAAATAAGAGGATTTAGAACCAAAGATAGAATAGAAGGTAAAATATTAAATGCGACTATATCAAGAGAGCCTACCAATAAATATTATGTCAGTGTTGCTGTAGTAGAAGATATCTTAATAGATAAAGTAACACCTACTAATATAGTAGGAATAGATTTAGGAATAAAAGATTTAGTAATAACAAGTGATGGTATTAAATATGGTAACGAGAAAGTATTAATGAAGTTTGAAAAAAGATTAAAAAGATTACAAAGAAAATTATCTAGACAAGTTAAAGGTAGTAAGAATTATTTAAAGACAAAAGAAAAAATAGCAAGGTTATATGCTAAGATAAAGAATTATAGAAAACATTATTTAAACAATATTGCAAATGAAATAGTTAATGAACACGATATTATAGTAACAGAGAGTCTATTAGTAAAAGATATGTTTAAAGATAAGAGAAAAGCATTTAATAGAAGTCTATCAGATGCATGTGTTAGTACATTGCGTTCTTTAATAGAGTGGAAGTGTAAGATAAAAGGTAAGATTTATTATAAGATAAATACCTATTATCCGAGTAGTCAAATATGTAGTCGCTGTGGATATAAGAATAGTAAGTTAAAAGATTTAAGTATAAGAGAGTATGAGTGTCCTAAATGTGGATCACATAATGATAGAGATATAAATGCAAGTTTAAACATATTATTAGAAGGATTAAAGTTACATTATAATTTAGTTAGTTTAGTATAGATAATGTTTTAGATAAAATAATAATTAAATAATAAAATCAAATTAGTACGGTAGCGACTATCGGAATTTAAGCCTATGGAGAATAGGGGTTACTCTATCTATGAAGTAGGAATCCTTGGAGGCAACGACAAGGGCGAAACAAAATTTATTTTGTTTTATTTGTTCTGAATCCAATTTAAAACTGCAATTAGGAAAAATACAATATTGATTTTAATTCGTTTAGTCGAAATTTTCGACCAAAAATTGATAAAGTTAATATTTAATGCTATATTATTAACTATGAAAGGAGATTCTTTATGTATTTAGAAGAAATTACTTATTATCCAAATGTCTGTTTTCCTCAATTTACACCTATTAATTATTTGCTAGATAAAGCATGTCAAGGTTCTTCAGATGATTTTAAAGCTGTAATGTTATCAGAGTTACCTGCAATTTTTAAAAAGTATAATATTCCTTTACATCATGATGACCTAATTTTATTTTTAAATCCTAAAGATAATATTGCAACAGGTTATGAGTTAGGATGTGTTCTTGATGGGGTAGATAGTGATGATGAAGAGGAAAGAAAAGATGCCTTATTAACTAAAGATTTTATAGATTTTTATAATAAAATAAAATATATAAGTTTTTATTTGAACCAAAATATTATAAATAAAGCTATTAATGAAAGATATGGATATTACTATAATAAGTATGATAGTAATAGATTTGAAAAGTTTAAACAATATTTAAATAATAATATTCCAAAGAGTGGTTTCTTTAATGTAGAAGCCTTAAAAGATGAAGATATAAAAATTTGTAAAATGAGTTGGTTAGATTATAAAGAACAGAAATTTAGAGATTATTTTTATGATGTTAAAACATATTATCATGATGCTCCTGTAAAGATATTAAGCGAGAGATTTTTTAGAGTATATAATATTTTAAAAGATAAATATAGAGAGATAGAATTTAGTAATGTTTCTTTAGATAAAGGAAATTATTCTATTATTGAAAGAGTTTTTTCACTTTATTTAAACGATATTATTTATGAAAAGAGTCCTAATCATTTTTATAAGGACTATGTGACATCTATTAATTTTAAACCTAGTATTTATGATGACTTTCCAGAAAAATTTAGAAAAGTCTTTAATGAGGAAAGGTGGAGAGAATATAAGAAACAAATTAATTATGACCTTGCTTATAAACATAAAAAAATGTCATGTTATCATGCTGAAAACTTAGGAGAAATTATAGATGTTTTAGAAGCTGAGAGAGTTATATTAGAACAAAATGGTTATAAAGATGCAGTTACTTTATTACCAGTGTTATTTCAAGATTATTTTAGATTCTCTTTAAAATATGAAAAAGAGATAGAATACTTTAAAAATATTCTTAAAGATAATTCTAATAAGACTTTAGCAATTGAAAATATGATTAATTACTATGGAGTAGAGAATATTCCAAATGAGTTAATAACTTATCTTACAAGTGATAACTTCATAAAACATAATACTATTAAGAAAGTAAAGGTTTATAAATAATAAAGAAAACAAACTAGGCTTTTTTACTTAGTTTGTTTTTAAATATAAGTTTAAAGATAAATCTTACGAATGGTCCTGCATAAAATAATTGAAAGCACAGAGCCATTGGAAAACTTAGCACCATAGATTGTATCCAGGTAGATATAAAAATATCAAGACTAGGTTTATTTATAAATATAGTTGCAACTAGACTCATAATTGGGCACATAAATGAAACTATTACGATAGAGATAGCGTAACTTATAATAATACTTGGTGTTTTTTTAGGATCAAGTACTTTAAAAGTTAATTTATGAGCAATTTTGCCAATTAAGAAGAATTCTAAGATAATAGCAACTATCCACATAAATGGTAATTCTTTGAAGACTTCAATAAATACAAAATTATTTAGTCCTCCTGTATGGATAGAAATGTTATAACATATCATTACATAGACCATTAAAAAGGCCATTATTAATGTATAAATAAAATCTTGAAATTTTGTCTCAGGCATAGTTTACCTCCTTTCTTGCAATATAAAAACAGCACTGTTTAAAATGTGTTGTTCGTTTGCATCCTTATAGATGTTGCGTTTCCAATATAACCATTAAAACTGTTTTCTTAAAAATTCTAGCATATTTTTTTTGATTATGTAAGAAAAATTTAATAATTTAAAGATAGATATTAATGTAAATAAAATACATAATTCGACAAAAAATATTGATTTTTAAAATTACAAACAGTATAATTTAATTATATTATGAAGATATCGGAGTGTAGGTATAAGTAATTATATAAGTGAAAGGTGAAGGTATTAATGCAGAAGGATGTTAAATTAAAAACTGAGAAGCTTAAACGTGAAAAAAGATTTAAACGCATTTTATTAATAGCTTTGGCAGTTCTTTTATTTATATTATTAATTATTTATATTGTGGTAGGTATTATTTATAATAGAGGAAATTTTAGCATAACGCTAGATAAAAATTTGTACTTCGATAGAGGATTAATTATCTATGATGATCCTCTATATAAAGTTTATAGATCAGAATTATTAGCACCAGCGCCTGATACATTTGATAATATATCTTATCGTTGGTTGCCTGATGATATTGCTGACCAAGAGGGTGGCTCTCATAATGGAGATAATTATCTGGCCTATACATTTTATGTAGAGAATACAGGAGATGAAGTTACTGACTATTGGAGTGAGGTTGTAATCGACGATGTAATAAGAAATGTTGATGAAGCCGTTAGAATTAGAGTTTATAAGAATGGGAATGCTACTACTTATGCTAAACTATCAGCTTTAGGGGAACCAGAACCAGGCACTGTTCCTTTTGAAAATCCAAGTGAGAACTTAGTAGCACTTGATCATGTAGCGAGTTTTTCTCCAGGGCAAATTGATAAATATACTATCGTTATATGGATAGAGGGCTCAGACTTAGAATGCACTGATAATATATTAGGTGGGGAATTCCAAGTACATATGAACTTTAATTCAGAAATTGATGATGAATAGAAGAATAGAGGAAGGGAAAAGAGGTTTTATGAGAAAAAGAAACAAGAAACATGAAAAACGTGTCAAAAAGTTAGCTGTTGGCACTGCATTATGTGCATTGATTTTAGGTGTATCAACATATGCTTGGTTTATAGGTATGAAAACAGTTAATGTTTCAAGCTTTGATATTTCTATCGCTAGTACTGAGAGTTTAATGCTTTCTATCGATGGAAAGAATTGGTCTCAAGAAGTAACTATTAATGAAGATAACTTTAGCGATGCTTATGAAGGAAACACTAATAGTTGGGGTGGAGAAGGTCTTATTCCTATTTCTACAGTAGGTGCAATGGATCCTGATACATCAAAACTAATTATGTTTGAAAAAGGAAGTTTAACTGCTACTGAAGGTGGTTATCGTTTGATGGCTAGCCGTGTTAATAATACAGCAAAAGCAGAAGTTCCAGGTTATGTTGCTTTTGATTTGTTCATTAAGAACTTCTCTGGTGAAGAATATTATGATGAAAATAATCCAGAAAATGAAGAAGCAATTTATTTAACTCCAGAATCATATGTAGATGTATCTACTAATGGTGGAGAACAAAATACAGGTATTGAAAACTCTGTTAGAGTTGCATTTGCTCAAGTAGGTCGTGTTGAAGCTACTGATGCTACTGTAGAAGATGATGGAGTTGCAAATACTATTAGAGGAATAAACTGTGCTGGAGGCGGAGGTGTTACTAAGATTTGTGATACAAGAGCTGCACAAATATGGGAGCCTAATGATACAAAACACGTTGACAATGCAATTAATTGGTACAATGAATCTTGTAAACATAGAACGGGTGCTAATGTAATGGAAGATACTTCATATACTGGATCTTGTAATCCTGTAGTTGATGGAGTAGCTTATTCAACTTATGTAATTGGTGAAGAAATAACTTCTCCTAATACTGTAGATGTATATGATGGAGAAGATTATAATGGTTATACTGATAGTATTGCAGCTAGTGCAGAGGCAGATAAATTAGTAGATCTTGATACATTTACAGATACAGAGAAAAACTTACGTGGAGTAGATCGTCCTACATTTATGACTCTTGCACCTAATAGTGTTACTAAAGTAAGAGTATATGTATATATTGAAGGACAAGATGTAGATAATTATGATTTTGCATCTCTTGGTAAGAAAATATCTGTAGCATTTGGATTCACTAAAGAAAGATTCTATGGTGAAGATATTGATTATGATGGTAATCCTGAGTTACCAGAAGAAGTTCAAAGAAATGCTGAAGAAGTGCCATATACTGCAACAGGAGTTATTTCCGATATTTCAGAACGTAGTGTTACATGGTCTAGTGGAGCAAGTAAGTTTAGTGTTCCAAATGATATAGAGAGTTTTACTTTTAAAGATAATGAAGTTACTAAGACTGCTACTAAATCTGCTGGTAGTTGGCAAATAAGTTAAGGAGGTAATGATTAGATGAAAAAGAGGAAATATAATGAAAAACATTCTAAAAAAATCAGAAAATTAGCTGCAATTTGCCTTCTAATCGCTATCTTCTTAAGTGTATCAACTTATGCGTGGTTTATTGGTATGAAGCGAGTAGAAGTATCAGAATTTGATATTAATATTGCAACTACTGAAGGATTATTCTTATCAATGGATGGTTCTGATTGGACATATAACTTAGATGTTAATGAAGCGACTCAATATGAAAATAATACTAATAAAATAGATGGTGTAGAATTAATACCTTTATCTTCAGTAGGAGATATGGATAGTACTACATCAAGAATGAAATTATTTGAAAAATCAAGTTTAACAGCAGTACCTGGAGGTTATAGATTATTATCTGCTCAAGTTAATAACTATACTGATACAGAAGATACAACTGGTGAATACATTGAAGGTGATGGCTATGTTGCATTTGATTTATTTGTTAAGAACTTATCTGGAGAAGAGTACTATATTGAAAATAATCCAGAAAACGAAGAAGCAATATATTTAAATACAGATTCTAGTGTTACTGTTGCAACAGATGGTGGAGTAGAAAATACTGGTATTGAAAACTCAATTAGAGTTGCCTTTACACAATTAGGACGTATCGAAAATACAGAAGCACCTGAAGCCGTGAGTACAATTACTGCTATGACTTGTGCAGATGATCAAGAGGGTACATATCCTGTTACAGGAATTTGTCGTAATGCCCAAATCTGGGAACCTAATGATACTGATCATGTAGGAAATGCTATTAATTGGTATAATACATCTTGTCTAGCAAGAACAGCAGGTGATGTTGATAATGATGCATCTTATACTGCAAGTGATGATGGTAATACTACATGTAATGCCATTGCAGATGGAACTGCTTATCCAACATATGCAATTAGTAGAAGAATAGATGTTGCTGATCAAGTTAATATATATGATGGAACAGCATTTAATACATATGAAGCTAATACTACTGATTATGCTACTTATGATGCGGCTGAAACAAAAACTAATTACAAATTGGTAGATTATCCATACTTTACAGATACTATGAAAGATATAGCAGGAGCAGATAGACCACAATTTATGACTCTTGCACCTAATAGTATTACTAAATTAAGAGTATATATTTACCTTGAAGGTCAAGATATTGATAACTATGATTTTGCATCTTTAGGTGCTAAAGTATCTGTTAACTTTGGATTCACTAAAGAAAGATATACAGAAGATGATATCGACTATGAAGGACCTAGTACAGATATAACTCCTTCTCCTGAAGAGGAAGCAGGTATATAGATATAAAACGAGGAAAAATTTACCTCGTTTTTTTCTGTCAATAAGGACAAAATTCGACAAAATATATTGATTTTTGATATTGCTGTTGTTATAATTAAACTATATTATAAAGATATCGGGGTGTGTGATAATATAGGTAGTTACAGAATGGTTTTTACAAGTGTTTTACTCCTGTACACTATTGTTGATATTATTTATAATAGGGGCTTTAATGCCATGAGATTTGTCTTTTTAGTTTGTTAATGCCTGGTTAATGAATTAGAAAGTAAATTTTATAATTATAATAAAAAGGAGAGAGTTTTTTTATGAAAAAAAGAAACAAAAAGCATGAAAGACGTGTAAGGAAACTCGGGGTTGCAACTTTATTATGTGCTATTATCCTAGGTGTTTCTACTTATGCATGGTTCATTGGTATGAAAACAGTCAATGTTTCAAGTTTCGATATTTCAATTGCTAGTACTGAGAGTTTAATGCTTTCTCTTGATGGTGAGACTTGGGATTATGAAGTAAATATCAATGAAGAAAACTATGATACTGCTAGTTACGATGGCAATACTAACAGCTGGGGTGGAGAAGGACTTGTTCCTATTTCTACAACAGGTGCTATGAGTCCAGATACATCAAGATTAATTATGTTTGAAAAAGGTAGTTTAACTGCAACTGCTGGTGGTTATCGTTTAATGGCTAGTCAAGTAGATAATACTACAGCTGAAACAGATGGTTATGTTGCCTTTGATTTATTTATTAAAAACTTCTCAGGTGAAGAATATTATGCAAATTATGATCCACAAAATGAAGAAGCAATTTATTTAACACCTGAATCTACAGTTAAATCTGCTATGGTTGGAGAAGAAGCTAAAGCAGGTATTGAAAACTCTGTAAGAGTTGCATTCGCTCAAGTAGGACGTGTTGAAGCAGATACAGAGGATCCTGGTACTATTACAGGTATTGATTGTGCTGGTACTGGTGGTTCTACTAAGATTTGTGATCAAAGAGATGCACAAGTATGGGAGCCTAACGATACAAAACACGTTCAAAATGCTATTAATTGGTATAATGAATCTTGCGAGAAAAGAACTGGTGATAGTGTAATGGATGAAGGATCATATGCAGGTGCTTGTGGTACTGTTAGTGATGGAACTGCTTATTCAACTTATGTTGTAAGTGGTGAAATTGATGAAACAGATACAGTAGATGTATATGATGGAGAAGATTATAATAGTTATACAAAAAGTATTTCTCCAACAGCTGCTGATGGTAAATTGGTAGATCTTGATACATTTACAGATACTGAGAAAAACTTACAAGGTGTTGATCGTCCTACATTTATGACACTTGCACCAAACAGTATTACTAAAGTAAGAGTATATGTATATATTGAAGGACAAGATATTGATAATTATGATTTTGCATCTCTTGGTAAGAAAATATCTGTATCATTTGGATTTACTAAAGAAAGATTCTATGGTGAAGATATTGATTATGATGGAGATCCACAATTACCTGCTGATGTAGTTAGAGATGTAACTGCAGTTGATTATGAACCTACTGGTGCAATTACAGATATCACACCAGATGCAATTACTTGGAGTTCAGGTGCTAAACAATTTAGAGTTCCAAATACAATTGATACATTTACATTTAAAGATGAAGGTACTTTAAAAACAGCAACTAATTCAGGTGATGGTTGGCAAATAAATTAAGGAGGTAATGGTTAGATGAAAAAGAAAAAATATAATGAAAAACATTCTAAGAAAATTAGAAAGTTAGCTGCAATATGCTTTCTAATCGCTATCTTCTTAAGTGTATCAACTTATGCGTGGTTTATTGGTATGAAGAGGGTAGAAGTATCAGAATTTGATATTAATATTGCAACTACTGAAGGATTGTTCTTATCAATGGATGGTATTGATTGGAAGTATAATTTGGATGTTAATGAAGCGACTCAATATGAAAATAATACTAATAAAATAGATGGTGTAGAATTAATACCTTTATCAACAGTTGGAGATATGGATAGTACTACATCAAGAATGAAATTATTTGAAAAATCAAGTTTAACAGCAGTACCTGGAGGTTATAGATTATTATCTGCACAAGTTAATAACTATACCGAACAAGAACCAAACACTCAAGCATATATTGAAGGTGATGGTTATGTTGCATTTGATTTATTCATTAAGAACTTGTCTGGAGAAGAATATTATGTTACAAATGATCCAGATAATGAAGAAGCAATTTACTTAAATACAAACTCTAGTGTTACGGTTGCAACAGATGGAGGAGTAGAAAATACAGGTATTGAAAACTCAATAAGAGTCGCCTTTACGCAACTTGGACGTGTTAAAGCAGATACAATAGATCAAGATACAATTACTGGTATAACTTGTGCTGATGATCCTGATGGCGTTGCTCAAGTAACAGGAATTTGTCGTAGTGCACAAATTTGGGAACCAAATGATACAGCGCACGTTCAAAATGCAATTAACTGGTATGATAAATCTTGTTTAGCAAGAACAGCTGCTGATGTTGATGATGATGCATCTTATACTGATGGCGATACTACAACTTGTAATACAATTTCTAATGGAACAAGTTATCCTACATATGCAATTAGTAGAAGAATAGATGTTGCTGATGAAGTAAATGTTTATGATGGTACAGCATTTAATAAATATACAGCAAATAGTATTGAATCTAGTGAATATCCTACATATAGTGCTGCTGATACTGAAGGAAAAGCTGCTTATAAATTAGTTAGCTTCCCATATTTCACTGATACAATGAAAAATATCGCAGGTGCTGATAGACCACAATTTATGACTCTTGCACCTAATAGTATTACTAAACTAAGAGTATATATTTATCTTGAAGGACAAGATATAGATAACTATGATTTTGCTCAACTTGGTGCTAAAGTTTCTGTAAACTTTGGATTTACTAAAGAAAGATATACAGAAGGAGACATCGACTACGATGGACCAAGTACTGATATTACTCCATCAGAAGATGAAGAAATACAACCATAAAAGAAGTCAAAATGACTTCTTTTTTTTGCCCTAATATTAAGATTGTAAACTTCTACAAAATAACCAAAAATTCGAGGTCAATTGAAAAGGTAAATGCAACTTTGAAAGATTAACTGCAACTTTTGAGTAAATTATTGATAACAACCAAGGA
>CALWAJ010000005.1 GCA_944373065.1 uncultured Bacilli bacterium | reverse complement strand
TTTTTAAGGAATTCAGTGAACACTTTTTAAGAATTTTGGTGAACACTTTTTAAGAATCCATATTTTCTAGATAAGACACCGCTTCATCAAAGGTTCCTATTGCTTTAATTTCTATATCATAATTATTCTTTTCTTTTTCTTTTAAAGCTTCCTTATAATTATCCCCTTTAGGAACTAAAAACAAGTCAGCTTTAGCTTTTACCGCACCACTTAACTTATATTTGACACCTCCTATTTCTCCAACTGTTCCATCACTACTTATAGTACCTGTTCCAACAATAGTTAAACCGTTAGTTAAGTCTCCTTTAGTTAATTTATCATAAATAGCAAGTGTTAACATTAAACCACCACTTGGTCCTCCTTCACTATCTTTAAATTTAAGAGAAACTTTAGGATTTGTTTTATAATCATAGATTGTACTAACAGAAACTCCTGTTAACTTCTTTCCATTATCTTCCTTAACTGTAGGAGTTACTTCTATCTCTTTATCATTTCTAATAACTGTTACCTTAACTTTATCTCCTACACTGAAGTTTTGAATCTCTTCAGTATAATCTTCTACTTCTTTTATTTCTTTACCATTTACTTTTATTAACTCATCCCCTACTCTTAGACCATTATCTTCTTTTTCCTCTACATAAATAATATAGAAGTGCTTACCACTTATACTAACCTTTTTTTCTGCTTTTTGGTAAGCTAACATAATGGCAGTTTGATTAGCATTTTCTAAGTATATTTTATTTCTAAACATAATATCTTCTGGTGTTTCATCTTCATTTAACTCTACAGATTCCTGCTTTTTTATATCATACCAAGGAATTATATTACCTAAAATAAAAGATGCAACATTACCTTCTAATTCTTTTACATAAGCAAAGTTAAGAGAGCCTTTACTACTTGAATTATTACCTTCTATTAAAACTCTATCATTAATATCAATAGTACCTCCTCCAGCATAAATATAATAAGGTAGAGGAAAAGTAAATACAAAGTAACAAACAATTAAAAAGATAATTGTTTTATAATAATCTTTCATAAATTTTTTTATTCTTAAATAAACTTTATTAAACATATACATCAGTCCTTACTATTACATTATACCAAAAGAAGGTAATATTATGAAAAAAAAGTATCAAGAACTTTTAGCAGTACTAATTATTTTATTTATTTACTTAGGAATTTTTGTTAATCCTAATCTAATTATAGAAAGTGGTATTAAAAGTATTACTATCTTTAAAGAAAAATTATTTCCTTCTATTTTTCCTTTCTTTGTTCTAGCTTCTTTACTATTAGAATTAGGAATTGCCAACAAATTAAGTATTAAATTAAATCCTATTTTTAAGAGAATATTTCATGTTGAAGGAAATAGTTCTTTTATAATTCTAGTAAGTATTATCTCAGGATTTCCTAGTGGCTCTAAATATATTACTAATAGTTATAAGGAAAATACTATTAATAAAGAGACTGCTAATTATCTTTTAACTTTTACACATTTTGCTAATCCTCTCTTTGTTTTAGGAACGTGTGGAATAATTTTAAATAGTCTATCTCTTGCTTATAAAATATTAATTATAGGGATAATATCTAATATAATTTTAGGAATTATTTTAAGACCTAAAGAATTAATAATTTCTAAGAAAATAACTTCTAAACATAATAATTCCTTTTTAGAAGCTTTACCTAAAGCGATAAATGAAGCGATTAAATTACTTTTATTTATGTTAGGTAGTATTACTTTCTTTATGTTTTTTAGTAAATTAATTACAAGTTTCTTGGCCTTAAATCCTTTTTTAGAAACTATTATTACAGGTATTTTTGATATGACTAGTGGTATTAGTTTAGTTGGAGAAATTAATACTACTTTATATATAAAAGGAATGCTTGTTCTTACCTTTATTACTTTTGGTAGTTTTTCTGTCCATTTACAAGTAATAAACAATATAAAAGAAGAAGATTTAGATTATAAATACTTCTTCATAGGAAGAATTATAGAAACTGCTATTGCTTTAGTTTTATATATTATATTTTAGTAAGTATAATTAACTGGACAGTTTATCATAAATGAATATGTTTCATCGGCAAAGTTAGGATGAGTTAAGACTATAGTTATTTTTAAATAGCCATTAACACCTGCTAGATATTCTATTTTAGAATTTGGGCTTAGCATTAAATCAGCGATGGCAGGTATTTCATAGTCAGTAATATCCCCACTTCTTCCATAACTAATAATTCCTTCTGTAGGTTTAATAGTAATTGTTGTTGTATAAGCACTGGGGCTATCAAATGATAAAGTAGCAGAATAGCCATCAGTTCCTACATTAGTTACATTAACTAGGTGACCTTTTATTAAATCATCTTGAATTACTTTTTGTAAATTATTAGCAAAGGCTACTACTTCATTGTTAATTTCTTCTATTTGTTCTCTATTACGATAACTCATTATTAAATCAAATAAACTTACAACTATAACAGAAACAATTATAAAGCAGACAAGTAATTCTATAGCAGTTATTCCTTTATTATTTAATTTTCTCATCTTGATACCTCCATTGTTCCATATCTATGAGTATCATTAGATATATATTCTACAATTACTCTGTAATATCCTGTATTAGGAGTTTTACTAGTATTTTTGCTATAAGTTGGTAAGTAGGAAATATATTCTCTAAAATCACGTTCAAATGTGTTATTATCTTTAACAAAATTTTTAAAAGTAGTTGTAGAATAAGTTGTTAAATATATTTTTGAAACATTATTCATAACAAGAAAAGCACTACAAACTCCTTGGCTATCTTCGTTTGTATATAGTGAGCAATCACTAATATCTTTATATCCTTTAGTTTTAACTTCGTTATAAACACTATCAGGTAATCCTTTTAAGGCTATCATTCTAGCCCAATGAGCTATATAAGTAGCTTCTACTGTATTATAGTTCTTATATCTTTCATATTCACCTACTAAGGGGAAAAAGTTTGCATAAAGAAGGGAAAAAATGCCCATAACAAAAACACTAACTATTAATGTTTCTACTAGCATAAATCCTTTTTTGTTGACTTTTTTTGATAAATTCATTATAACCACCTCTTGTAATTAGGCTATTCTTAATATATAATTATTATAGTAGAAGTTGAGAATAAAGTAAAGGGGTTGATTACTATGGTCACATATGATATGACCAAAACACCAGTTGTTAATGTAGTAGATGATATAATTGCTAATGCCTCAAAAGCTGGGGCTAGTGATATACACTTTGATCCAAGAGAAAATAGTCTGATGGTAAGAATAAGAGTAGATGGTGATTTGCAAGATTATACTGAAATACCTAAGATTTATGAAAGAAATTTAATTACAAGAATAAAACTAATCGCTAATATGAATATAACTGAAAGTAGGCTTCCTCAAGATGGATCTATAAAAGGAACAATAAAAGGAATAAATTTAGAGACACGTGTATCAACCCTACCTACTAATGAAGGTGAAAAATGTGTTATACGTATTCTTGATTATTCTAGGAGTTTACAGGGAATTGACACTTTAGGATTCAATGAAAGTAATCTAAGTAAATTAAAGAAAATGATCGCTGAACCTAATGGTATTATTTTAATAACAGGAGCGACTGGTAGTGGTAAAAGTACTACTGTTTATTCTATTTTACAGGTATTAAATAAAAAAGAGACCAATATTATAACTGTAGAAGACCCAATAGAAATGAATCTTGAGGGATTAAACCAAGTACAAGTTAATAGTGAAATAGGACTTGACTTTGCTACTGTTTTAAGATCTATTTTAAGACAGGACCCCAATGTTATTCTTATCGGAGAAATTCGTGATAGTGAGACTGCTAAAATAGCGGTTCGTGCTTCTATTACAGGACATTTAGTACTTTCTACAATCCATACTAATAACTCATTAAGTACAATCGAAAGATTACTTGATATGAATGTTGAAAGATATTTGTTATCTAGTGCTTTATCAGGTATTATTTCTCAAAAACTTGCGAAAATGGTATGTCCTCATTGCAGAATAAAAGAGCCAACTACTCCTTACCAAAAGAAGGTATTTAAACTTGCTTTAGATAAGGATGTTGATGAAATATATAATGCCAATCCTAAAGGTTGTGATAAATGTAATAATGGATATCATGGTCGTATTGCTATTCAAGAAGTATTGATGATTAACGATGAAATTAGAAGCGCATTAAATGAAGAAAATTTAGAAAAAGAAGATTTAAATAAATTAGTATATACTTCTGATGTTATTACTATGTTACAGGATGGATTATTAAAAGTATTGGATGGTTCTACTACATTTGACGAAATATATAAGATTATTGATGTTGATGATGACTTAGATGTCTATTGTAAGATTAGAGATATTGAATATCATGAGAATAATGAAAATAATAATGTAGTAGAGAAAGAAGAAATCAAAGAGGAAAAAGAAGAAACAGAAGAAAAGAAAGAAAATGATATCAAAATAAACACTGATGAAGAGGTTAATCTACCAATAATTGATATTCATACTATAACAAAAGAAGATGAAGTATTATAAAAAGTGAGAAGAAAAATTTCTCACTTTTTATATTTAATTTATACTAATTTTTATTTGCTACATTCTTTATTCGATATGTTATATATGCACCTGTTCCAAGTATTAGTATTAAGATAAGTCCGATTCCTATATATAAAGCACTGTTTGTAACAGGATTACTTATGACTGTTACTTCTATTTCATAACTTGTTCCATCACTTCCTACTCCTGTTATTACCGTCGTTCCACTCTTTAAGCCTATTATTTTTCCATTCTCTATTTTAGCAATAGTTGAATCTTTTACTGTCCAGGTAACTCCACTTAAATCTAACTCTTCTTCAAAAGCTTTTTCATCATCTACACTACTTCCTACTTCTATTGTTACTTTTCCTTTATAACTGTTACTAGGTTCTACTTCTTCTAATATATATGGATTATCTATTGTTCCATCTCCTATTAGTGTCATATTTTCTGTTGACACATTGATAACTGGACGTATAGCTAGGTTATAACTCGTAGAGCCAGTAAAAAACGCATCATTCTCATTCCATACAAAAGCATAACCATCATTGAAACTGGCTGGTGTCATACTCCAATAATATGTTCCATCTTCTCCTGGTTTTAAATAACTATTTCCTGTAACAACCCTTAAGGTTTCTCCTGCATACACTAGCTCATCTGATGTTATTAACCCAGCTTTTAATCTATAACTTCCTCCATAACTTTCATTTGTATCAGGACATATAAATGTTGGAGCATTATCTTTAGTAAAATTATTCCATGCTTGTCCTAATCTATCAAAACTTGCAAAACTTCCATCTCCATCATAATTATATCCACTACTATCACTACAGTATCTTCCTAATATTACATATTTATCATAATCAGGATTACTTCCTAACGTATTATTATACCAGGTATCTACTTCTTTCTTTATAAATGAATCTGTCCCATTATCATAGGTATATCCACTATATTTAGGGTCATTTATCTCTAAATTATATGGTACTGTCCCTACTACTCCAGATATTTCTTCTTCAATAAAAGAAACAGGTCCTAAATTCCTAATATTAAATCCTGGACCATTATAAATTAGTCTTAAACTTCCATCTCCATTTACTCTTATTATCTTCCAGTACATCTTATCTCCTGCATTTTCAAGTTTTCTTTGGATACATTTATTTTCATTATGTAGAGCTTCTATACAACTTTCTTTTGTTTGAAAATATGCATTTTGACTACCATACACATAATAATCCTCATCATACGCTCCAAATACTAAGTTATTATTATCTATGTCTCCTCTATAATAATAAGTTGTTCCATCTTCATCACTACTACTATATAAACCATTTGTTATATAATTAGAATCATTTAATTCTTTACGAGAATTAAAATCATAATAATTACCATTACTTGCACAATTAAACATATGAGGTATCTCAGTCTTTAATTCATTATCACTTAATATCTTATTTAATACTAAGTTACTTGTATTTCCTTCGTTATATTCACTACTTTCTACTACTATTTTCTTATCCGTTACTCCTAAATAATTAACATTTAATGTTACTACAAACAAAAGCACTGCTATTAATATTTTTTTTATTCTTCTCATAAAAACTACCTCCCTATACTAATATTCTAGCCTTTTTACTATTCTTTATATTTAGTTTTATTTTAACACATAAAATCCCACATATCAAATATTTTGACACGGCAAAAAGGAACAGAATATAACTATCCTGCTCTTATTCCACAACGAAAGAAAGTAATTATTTTACTTAAATTATATCTAAAGTACCCCCCCAAGGTAACAAGTTGTGAACATAATTTCCTCATATAATTTACCTTCTTTCTCAATCTTAGTTATCTATATATTAACATATTTGACTTATTAATTACAATAGATTATTAATAATTTTAATACAAGATTTGTTAGTCCTGTATATTTATATTGTCTATTTTTTTCTTACTTCTCTACTCCAACTAATAACTTTAACATAACTAATAGTACTAATTATAATCATACTAATATTAAGAATTAAAACTAATATCGCTAATGGATTAAAAGAAGTAATTCCATTGATAAGGCTTGTAAGTTCATCTTCTACTAAGACATCTCTTGTAGAGAAGAAATATAATGTAAGTATTATAGTTAATAGAAAATAAACTAAAGAAAAGACTCCTAACTTAATCTTTTTAAATCTAAAGAACTTATAAGAGCTAGCTACTTCTATAGCCATAAATAAAAAGATAATAACTAAAAATATATAATTCACCATAAAAACAACTTCCTTTCCTAATATAATTCTTTAGGTAATATTTTATCAAGTGCATTACTAATTACTTCGCTTGATTCTTCTAATTTCTCTTCTTCTTCATCAGTTAATTTAATATTAATAACTTTTTCTATACCGTTCTTTCCTATAATGCATGGAGTTGAAAGATAAACATCATAAGTTGTATTGTAATTAGAGACAGGATAAACTTTCTTTAAATCTTTTAATATTGTTACTGTTAGTTCTAAAAGACATGCTGCTACTCCATCACTTGTATAACCTTTATGTTTAACAATTGTTCCTCCCATATGTCTTGTCTCATCTTCTAATTCTTCTTTTTCTTCTATAGATAGAAACTGGCTTAAATTCTCTAGACCTATATTAGAATTACTCCAAGCGATGAATTCACTATTACCATGTTCTCCTAAAACATAAACGTTTATATCATTAGGTTTAACATTTATCTTTTTACTAATTAATGATTTTAATCTTGCTGTATCTAGCATAGTTCCTGTACCTATTACTTTGCTATAAGGGTAATCTGTATAATGAGCGACTAATTCTGTGATAACATCTAAAGGATTACAAGCAACTAAACAAATACCATTAAACGATGTATTACGAAGGTTATTAGTAATATCTACTATTATTTCATTAGCTTTTTCTAAGTCATCTAATCTATTGTTAGTTGATTGAGAAACTCCTGCTGTTATTACAACAATATCTGCATCATTACAATCATTATAATTACCTATTTTTAGGTTAATATTAGAGTTACTATAAACTAAAGAATGTTCTAAATCTAAGATTTCACCTGTTAGTTTTTCTTCGTCTAAATCAATTAAACTTATATCTAAAGCCATATCTGTTGAACATATTTTTTTTAAATACTCAAGGCCAACATTACCACAACCAATAATTACTATTTTCTTCATAAGTCAACTACCTTTCTATAATTAGTCTATCATATTTTTTAAAATTTAAAAAGATTTCATTAAGAAATCTTTAATCTAATCTTTTTACTCTATAAAATATATAAGTACATGTTCCAAGTATTAGTATTAAGATAAGTCCTATTCCTATATAAATGGCACTGTTCGTTGTAGGATTACTTATTACTGTTACTTCTATTTCATAGGTTGTTCCGTCACTTCCTACTCCTGTTATGATAACTGTTCCCTCTTTAAGTCCTATTATCTTACCACTCTCTATTTTAGCGATAGAAGAATCTTTTACTGTCCAAGTAACATTGCTTAAATCTAGATTTTCTTCAAAAGCTTTTATATCATCTATACTACTTCCTACTTCTATTGTTACTTTTCCTTTATAACTATTATTAGTATTTACTTCTTCTAATATATATGGATTTTCTATTGTTCCATCACCAGTTAGAGTCATGTTCTCTGTTGTTATATTAATTACTGGACGAATGCCAGATTTTTTAGAAACATTATCAGATGAAAACATATTATCTATTGGAAAATTACCCATTGCAAAATTAAAACTGACATTATCATAACCACTAGGTGTCATACTCCAATAATATAGTCCAGCTTTTCCTGGATTTAAATAACTATTTCCTGTAATACCTACTGATTCTCCTGCATAGACTAACTCATCTGCTGTTATAAGTCCTGCTTTTAATCTATAACTTCCTCCATAACTTTCACTTGTATTAGGGCATATAAATGTTGGAGCATTATCTTTTGCAAAATTATTTTGAACTTGTCCTAATCTATCAAAGCTTGAAAAAATATTAACTTCAAATGTTTCATCATATCTATACCCACTACTATCACTACAAAATCTTCCTTCTATTACTTTACTATCATAACTACTATTACTTCCTAAGGTATTATTATACCAGGTATCTACTTCTTTCTTTATAAAACTGTCTGTCCCCTTATCATAGGTGTATCCTGTATATTTATGGACATTATCATCTAAATTATAGGGGCCTGCCCCTACTACTCCTGATATTTCATCATTGTTAAATGATACGACTGTATATATTTCTTTTATTCCTGGGCCATTATAAATCAATCTTAAACTTCCATCTCCATTTACTCTTACTATCTTCCAGTACATCTTATCTCCTTTAGACGCTAACTTAGTTTTAACACAAGAATCTTCTGAATTACCATCCTCCAAACAACTTTCTTTACTCTGATAATAATAAAGATTACTGCCTTCACCACGAGTTATCTCGTAAACATAATAATCTTCATCATATGTTCCAAATACTATATTATTATTATCTATATCTCCTCTATAATAATAGGTTGTTCCATCTTCATCTTCACTACTGTATAATCCATTTGTTACATAATTCGGATCATTTAATTCATTATCTGAACTAATAGGCCAATAATTACCATTACTTGCATAATTAAACATATGAGGTATCTCTTGTTTTAACTCATTATCACTTAATATTTTATTTAAGACTAAATTATCTGTATTTCCTTCTTTATATGTTTGATAACTTATAGTACTTGTTTTTGCTAAAGATAACGTATTACTTATAGAAGTTATTATTAAAGTTGTTAATCCTAATACTGTTATTACTTTTCTATTCACTTATCTTCACCACTTTCCTATAAAATATATAAAGACATGTACTAAATATCAATATTAGAGCTATACCTATTCCAATATATAAAGCACTGTTTGTTACAGGATTACTTATTACTGTTACTTCTATCTCATATGTTGTACCATCACTTCCTACTCCTGTTATTACAATTGTTCCATTCTTTAGTCCTATTATCTTTCCATTCTCTATTTTAGCGATAGATTCATCTTTACTTGTCCAAGTAACATTACTTAAATCTAAAGCTTCTTCAAAAGCTATATTATCATCTACACTACTTCCTACTTCTATTGTTACTTTTCCTTTGTAACTATTAGTAGAATCTACTTCTTCTAATATATAGGGATTTGAAGTAGTTCCATCTCCTGTTAATGTCATATTTTCTGTTGATACATTAATTACTGGACGAAGAGCGTAGTCATCATTCACAATATTGAATTTCAGATTCTCATCCTCACCCCAAGCAAAAACAAGATCACCAGCAAAAGCGTTTGGCGACATACTCCAATAAGCCAATTCAAAATTTTCTGGATTTAAATAACTATTTCCTAGAACACCATATGATTCTCCTGCATACACAAGTTCATCTACAGTTATTAAGCCTACTTTTAATCTATAAGCTCCACCATAACTTTCTGTCGTACTTGGGCATTTTAATGTTGGAACATTATCTTTAACAAAATGAGTTTCTGCTTGTCCTAATCTATCAAAGCTTGAAAAAATATTAACTTCAAATGTTTCATCATATCTATACCCACTACTATCACTACAGTATCTTCCTAATATTACTTTGCTATCATATATACTATTACTTCCTAAGGTGTTTTTATACCATGTATCTAATTCTCTTTTTATAAAGGAATCAGCTCCATTATCATATGTATATCCACTATATTTTGGATCACTATACCCTAAGTTGTATGGAGTTTTTCCTACTACACATTTACCTTTTAAAGGACTATTTGAATATAAAGCAACTGGTTCCATATCATTCTTTGCTCCATTATAAATCAATCTTAAACTTCCATCCCCATTTACTCTTACTATTTTCCAGTACATCTTATCTCCTGCTCTAGCTAGCATTTCACGTTGACAGTCTTCTTCATAATTATGGTCCTCAATACAACTTTCTTTAGATTGATAATATCCTTCACTACTACCATAAATATAATAATCTTCATCATATGCTCCAAATACTAAATTATTATTATCTATATCTCCCCTAAAATAATAACTAACTCCATCTTCATCACTACTACTATATAACCCATTTGTTATATATTCTGGATTTACTTCATCTGCACCATCCTGCATTCCATTACTTGCATAATTAAACATATGAGGTATCTCTTGTTTAAGCTCATTATCACTTAATATTTTATTTAAAACTAAGTTATTAGTATTTCCTTCTTTATATTCTTTACTAGTTACTATTACTTTCTTTTCCATCATTCCTAAATAATTAATATTTAATGTTACTACAAATAAAAGTACTACCATTAATATTTTCTTTACCTTTTTCATCAATACTGCCTCCCAATACTAATATTCTAACCTATTTATTATCCTTTATACTTAATATACATTTTAACACATAAAGTCCTATGCATCAATTATTTTGATACAACAAAAAGAACAGAATAATTCTATCCTGTTCGTGTCTTATAATGAAAGAAGGTAGCTAAATTATTTGTAAACTGCCCCCCCCCGGTAACAAATTGTGAACATAATTTCCTCATATTTTTACCTTCTTTCCTATCTTTTTACGTATCTTTGTTATCTATATATTAACACAGATTACTTATTTGGGTCAACTAATATCTTAACAGCAGCATCTTTACCACCAGTAAGTCTTTCGTAGGCAGATTGTACTTCATCATAACTTACTATATCATCAACAAATTTCATTATTTCTATTTGTTTATTACTAATTAAGTCTATACATGTTTTAAACTCTTCTTTAGTGTAAGCAATGGCACCTTTTACTACTAATTCATCCATAACTGCTACAACAGTTGGAATGTTTATAGGACCTGTAGCAACTCCAACTAGGACAACTGTTCCTCCTGGTCTTACATTAATTAATGCCGAAGTAACAGCACTAGAGTTACCACAACACTCTATTACTATATCGAAACCATTTTCTGTATCTTTCATCACTTCGTTTACCATGTCCTCTTTAGTAGCATCATAATACTTGTCGGCAACTCCTAAGCTAATGGCTTTTTCTCCTCTTTTAGGATTAGTTTCACTTACGGCTACAAAACTTGCCCCTTCTTTTTTTGCAAACATAGCACTGATTAAACCAATAATTCCTCCACCAATTACTAGGACTTTAGAACCTACTTTAACATCTGCTAAATGAATTCCATGTAATGCTACAGCTGTAGGTTCAACCATAGCTGCTTCTTCATCTGATACGTTATCAGGAACTTTTAAAACCATATCACTTCTAACTTTAATAACTTCTGCTAAAGCTCCAGGATTATCTAGTGATAGTCCTAAGGCTTCAGTCCATGTTTTCCTACAGTACTGAGGATTACCACTTAAGCAGGCAGGACAATTTAAACATGGGGAAATAGGTAGGGCTGTAACTCTATCTCCTACTTTTAAATCACTTCTATCACCAGGATTAATTACTTCACCACAAAACTCGTGTCCTAAAATAAGTCCTTTAGGTTCTCCCATTTCAAAATAATGTAAATCAGATCCACAGATACCAGCTTTTAAAACTTTAACAATGACGTCTTTATTATTACTTACTGGCTCTTCTATCTCTTTAATTTCAAATTCTCTTTTTTCTTTTAATGCAACAGCACGCATTTATAATCACCTCACTATCTTAATAATAGCATAAATAAATACAATCAAAAAGAGATGTATAAGAAATTTACACATCTTTACTTTATTTGTTTAGTTATTTGATTTTCTTTATCATTTGTTACTACTGGTCTGCCAGGTTCATCATACTTAAATGTTTCTGTTGTTGTATCATAAGTACCTTTAACTTCTACAGGCACATCATTGACACACCAAATGGCGGCAATTTCATGTCCATTATTGCTATAAGTATAATCTCCATCTAGAATTGAATAACCATCTGGGATTTAATAATATCTACTAGTAACAAATCCCTCATATTTAAGCTCTACAAAGATATGTGGTCTAAATATTAAAGTTAGTACATGTTCTCCTGCATCGAAATATTTTGTTTCTTCATAATTTTTCTCAATTAAAAATTAATTTTACAACTACACTAATATCTTCATCATTAATTTTACTTTCAAAATTTAAGCTCTGAACCATCGCTGAATATTCTACATTATTTTTTAATAATTCTGTTAGTTCTTTTGAATAATACCTTGGTACATAGCCTAAATGATAATATTTATTATTCTTAATAAGGATAACTTTAAGTGCATTTTTATCATATAGGTTATTTTGATCTAATTCTAAAATAAGTTTATCATTAACACTTATTAACTTTAAACATTTTTTTACATCAGGACAATGTCTAGTACCTGCAACATCAAATTGCACTTTAACTTTATCAAAAGCAGGAACAAACTCATAATTATCAGTTAATAATCTACCTTTAGTAGCTTTTAGAATTTCTAGTTTTGTCGAATCTTTCTCTAATCCATAAGAGTTTAAGATTTCTAGATAATCAGGTCTAGCAGGATTTGGTAGTCTAGTTTCAATATTTGCAAATAATTCTTTACTAATATATTCTTTATGAATATTATCAAATCCTGGAAAAAATCCAAAACCATTTTTTCTAGCATCGTCTAATTCTGGATTAACATATTTAAAAAGATATTGCTGCTTATTATAAGTAAGTACTCCAATTTTATATCTCCTTCTTGTTTGAGGATTTTTCCAAATTAACCACATTTCATTATTCATTATTATCACCCTTCACTATATTTATAATGATATCTCTTCTTTTTTTTAGATAAGTTATTATATAAGCTTTATGCCTCTTAGTTAATAATTCATTAGGAATTTTATTTACTATATTTTCAATATTTTTATCTTTTAATCTATACAATTTTTCTACTTCTTTTATAAGAACATTATGATAATATTTATTTAAGTATTTAATAAGTTCAAAATGTTTATAACGACTTTTTCCATCCTCTTTATATATTATCGTCATACTTCTTTTAATATAAGCATCAAAATCTTTTTTACCTTCATAATATTTTTCGGCAAAAGTTTCATCTTTAAACTCTCTTAACAGACTACAGCCATTATCATAAAGAGGTGAAATTATATATTGGCCATTAATTTTTTTAATACCCCAATTTTCTTCGTGACGATCCTGCTCTCCTACTAATGCATCAAATAACATTATTTTTAGAAAACCGTTAAATAGATTTTTATCTAAATTATCCAATGTAGTCTTTATATTAGAAATAGTATAAAATTTTGATCTTTCTTTATCATGAATATTTAAATAATCAATTGCATCACTATGTTCAATACTGTTTATTCTAACAAACAAATAATTCAAAACTCTAAATTACCATTGCTATCTTCAGCTAGTTCTATTCTTGCACAGTCATATCCAAGAACTTTAGCAATTTCATAACATATTTTTTCAGAACAAGCCTCACTAACAATATAGTTTTTTCCTTGATATTTAAAAAAGGCAAGTTGATTGTGATTATCTATTACTAATTTCTTTTCTCTTGTTCCTTTAGCATTATAAGTTGTATCTAAAAACTCAAAATCTTTAGGTGGTAACTTAATAGGGTATTTTCTCATTAGTGCACCTCTCTTGATACATATACTTTATAACAAAATTTAATGAATTGCAATACAAATTTTATACATCTTTACTTTTAAAAGCTTTAAAGAATTTGCTCCATACTTTTTCATTAGAATAATTAAGAATACCTACTTTATATACTTTAATACCAAAATGTAATATCAAATATATAAATAGAATCAAAATGACAATAGATATTACTATATCAATTAATCCTATTTCTCCCATCATATAAAGACTAGGACTAACGAATGATGATAAGAATGGTACATAAGATAATACTCTAATAAGAAGTGAACCATTGAACATTCCTGCCATCATGGCTAAGTAATATCCTCCTAAAGAAATAAATACTAAAGGTGTTTGTAACTGAGAAAAATCTTCCATATTAACGGTCATAGAAGCAAGGATTCCTGCTACTATTGAATAGGCTAAAAATGATAGTACTATTAAGATTAAAGTTAGGGGTATTACATAGATTAACTTTTCTATAAAGCCTTGCGATACTAAACTATCAAGGATTGATGTAACTTCACTAGGTAGAGCCATACTACTACTTAACATATTTGTACTTATTAATAGACCTAAACATGCATAAACTACTAAAAGTAATCCTTGGACAATAACAAAAATATTACTAGCTAGTATCTTTGACATTAAGTGTTGTTTAGGAGAAACATTAGATATGATTATTTCCATACTACGAGTTGTCTTCTCTTCGCAAATTTCTCCTCCTACCATTTGGATTAAAATCATAGTTAACATGAAGAATGGTAAAATAATAGTTGGAAAGACACTACTCATAATAAGTCCCATATTTTCATCAACATTATTATCTTCATTAAGAACTACTCTATCTATTGTAACAGGACTTGATATATTATTTAAAGTAGTAGCATCTATATTATTAATAGCCATGGCAATAGTAGTCTTAGTAGAGTTTAAACTTTGTGATAGTACTTGATAAGTTAGGGTATCTATTTTCTCATTAGAAGTAACTTTAGCTTTTAAATATTCTGTATTATCACTGTTTAGTTCTACTAATATCTCATCATCTTTTAAATCTTCTTTTAGTTCTTTAGCAGTCTTATCAGTTTTTTTAACCGTTATTTTCATATCATCATCATTTAGACTACTAGCATAACTTTCTATATTTTTTTCAAATAAAGTATAACTATCAGTATCATTATCTATAACAATTATATTAGTCTTACTATCAAAGTCTCCTCCAAAGAAAGATACGATTGAGTTAATATTCAAAAGAAGAATTATAGCGACTGCAAGTATTATATTAGTAATAACAAACCATTTAGTCTTAAACTTTTTTCTTAAACTAACTTTTGTTAAATATAAGAATTTTCTATTCATGGATACCACCTACTTTCGCTATGAAGATTTCATTTAAGGTTGGCTCTACAACATCATATTTAGTAATATTAGAGTTTTTTATTAATGAGAAAATTTTAGGAGCGACGTTTTTATCTTTTATTTTTACTTCTATTTCTCCTTTTACTTTAGATATACCTAATACTCCTTTAACAGCTTTTATTTTATCTAAAGGTAAATCTTCTCCTCTTAACATAATGTTTTTAATACCAAAGTCTTCTTTTATTTGTTTTAGAGAACCACTTACAACAGGATGACCTTTGACAAGAATTACTAGTTTTTCACAGAAGTCTTCAATATATTCCATTTGATGTGATGAAAAGATAATAGATGTACCTTCTTTTTGAAGTTCGTATATAGCATCTTTCATCATTTTAACGTTTATAGGATCAAGACCTGTAAAAGGTTCATCTAATATTAATAGTTTAGGATGATTAATGATAGCAGAGATAAATTGTATTTTTTGTTGATTACCTTTAGATAATTCTTTTATTTTTCTATTTTTATAACTAGTAATAGAAAATCTTTCTAACCATTTATCTATATCTTTTTCAATTAATCTTTCATCTAGTCCTTTTAAAACACCATAGAATTTAAGTTGTTCTAATACGGTAAGCTTAGTAAGTAAGCTTCTCTCTTCAGTAACAAAACCTATTTTATCAGTAATACTATAGTCAATCTTTTTACCATCAAGTAATACTTCTCCACTGTTCGCTTCAATTAAGCCCATAATAATTCTAAAAGTTGTTGTCTTACCTGCTCCATTTTCTCCAAGTAAGCCAAAGATTTCTCCATCTTTAACTTCAAAAGATAGATTATCAACGGCTTTATTATTTCCATAGTATTTAACAATATTTTTAACTTTAAGCATAATTAAAACCTTTCTATTTTGTATTATCTAATTCTTCTTTATAGCGTTTTAGAGCATCTTTATAACTAGGTAACATCGTAAAGCCCATATTTATTAGTTTTTCTTTACTTAATTTAGAGTTTCTTGGTCTATAAGCTTGTTTAGTGTTAGTTATTTTTAAATACTCTTCTGTACTTACTTCATTTACCTTTACATCTTTATTATTTATAGCGAATATGTCTTTAGCAAACTCAGCCCAACTACAGTATAAGTCATTAGTAACGTTATAAGTACCATATTTAGTAGTATTTGTCATATCTACTAGGACTTTCGCTAAATCTACTGTATAAGTAGGACTTCCTATTTGATTATTTACAACATTAACTTCTTTATGATTATCGGCTAGTTTTAACATTGTTTTAATGAAGTTATGACCATTAATACCAAAAACCCAAGAGATTCTTGTAATAAAATGCTTGTTATTACGTCTAACTTCTTCTTCGCCTAAGTATTTAGTCTTACCATAAACACTTTTAGGATTTACCTCATCTTCTTCTGTATAATATCCTTCTTTCGTACCATCAAAGACATAATCTGTTGACATATAAAGTACGGTAGAGTTTATTTCTAGGGAAGCATCGACGATGTTTTTAGTACCTGTTACATTAATTTTATAAGCATTATCTTCATCATCTTCTGCTTTATCAACGGCAGTATAGGCTGCACAATGAAAGATAATATCAGGTCTAAAATCCAATATTACTTTAAAAACTTCATCTTTATTAGTGATATCCATCTCTTCTTTATCAACAGCAAGTATAGAGTTTTCATCTACTCCTCTTTTTAATAATTCTCTTTTTATATCATATCCTAATTGTCCTTTATAACCTGTAATTAAGTATTTCATTATTTCCTCCTTGTAAATACGACTTTAGAGTCTTTAAGTCTTGGATGTATTTTATCTTTATCAGATAATATTGGCTTATCAATACCATTTTCTTTAAAGAGTTTATCCCAATCAATACCAAGATCAGGGTCATTCCAAAGAATTCCTCCTTCTTTATCAGGTGCATAATCATTATCTACTAGATACTGAAAAACAGTGTTATCTTCTAGTGAGATAAAACCATGAGCAAATCCTCTTGGAACATATAGTTGTCTATTATTATCAGCAGTTAGTTTAACGGCAATATGTTTTCCATAAGTAAGAGAATCTTTTCTAATATCTACTACTACATCAATAGCAGAACCTTTAATAACTTCTACAATCTTAGCTTGACACATAGGATCTTCTTGAAAGTGTAAGCCTCTAACTACTCCTTTAGAACTCATACTTCTATTAGCTTGTTTAACACCAAGAAAGCCTAGTTCTTTTAGTTCTTTTTCAATATAATATGGAGAGAAATATCCTCTTTCATCACCAAATTTAGCTGGTTCTAAAATATAACAATCTAAAATTTCTGTTTCTATTACTTTCATAACTACTCCTTTACTATTTCCATTAAATGCCTACCATAAGTATTTTTTTTCATAACTTCTGCTTGTTTTAATACTTCTTCTTTTGTTAACCAACCATTTTTATAAGCTATCTCTTCAGGACAACAAATAGTAATATTTTGATGTTCTTGAATAGTTGCAACAAAGTTAGTAGCATCAAATAAGCTTTTAAAAGTACCTGTATCAAACCAACCATAACCTTCATTAAGAGTTATGACCTTAAGTTTATCTTCCATTAAAAATAATCTATTTAAATCAGTTATTTCTAATTCTCCTCTTTTCGATGGTGTTAGCTTTTTAGCTTTCTCTACTACTGTTTTATCATAAAAATATAATCCTGTTATAGCATAATTACTCTTAGGCTCAGTAGGTTTTTCTTCAACACTTTTAACATTTCCTTGTTTATCAAATTCTACAATACCAAAACGTTCAGGATCATGAACATGATAACCAAAGACTGTAGCATTACCATCTTTAGCATTATTAACCGCTCTTTCTAAGACTTCACTTAAATTAGGTCCATAGAATATATTATCACCTAAGACCATACAACAACTATCATTTCCAATAAACTCTTCTCCTAAAAGAAAAGCTTGGGCAAGTCCATCAGGACTAGGTTGTTCTACATATGAGAAATTAACGCCAAATTTAGTTCCATCTCCTAATAATTCTTTAAATCTAGGTAAATCTTTAGGAGTTGATATAATTAAAATATCTCTTATCTTCGCTTGCATTAAGACAGATAAAGGATAATATATCATAGGTTTATCATAAATGGGCATTAGTTGTTTACTCGTTACTTCTGTAAGGGGATAAAGTCTAGTTCCACTTCCCCCTGCTAAAATTATTCCTTTCATTTTTTTAATCCTCCTTTAATAAATATTCTAACATATAAAGTCATTAAAGTTAATTTTATTGTAAGTTTTAAGAAAAACATTTCTACTTTACTAGCTTTATTATAAACACTCTCAAAATATACTTGACTTCTTTTTAGTATTTTAAATTTATTAATATAATTAATACTCTTATCAACACTAACAGAATGGTCATGAATAATTGTTATGTTATTGGCGATAGCAGTTTTATAATTAGTCTTTTTTAATTTACTAGCCATAATATTTTCTTCATAGTAAAGAAAAGTATTTTCATCAAAAAAGTTAACTTTTTCTAAGATTTCGCTTTTTGTTAAGAAAAAACAGAATGATAAGACATCTACATAAGTTAGTTCTCCTTTATAGTAATTATCAGGGTAATAACTTTTCTTTTTAAATTTTCTTCCTATAAATGGTAAGTTACTAAGTATTTCACTTTTGGGAGTTGGATAGTGCCAACCTCTATTTAGTCTTCCATGTTCAAAGACAACCGGTCCAAGAAGTCCTATCTCTTTTTTATCTAATAGTTTCTTTAATTCTTCTAAGTTTTCATTACTATTAATAATTATATCTGAATTAGAAAAGATAAAGTCTGCTTTCTTATATTTTTTCATTACTTCTTTAGCACCATAATTTAAGGCATAGGCAAAGCCATTATTATAGAAAGTTCTAACAACAGTCAATTTATCTATCTTTAGTTTCTTTAACTTTTCATAGGAATCATCAGTTGAATGATTATCAACAACATAGATATCATCAATTACTTTATAATCTTTAATATTATCTATAAGTCTTTTAGTTGTTTTATAGTCGTTATAATTAACAATAACAAATACTAGTTTTCTCATTTTATTACCTCTTTTCTTTGTAATATCAAGGCCACAAAGATACTAACTGATGGTGCTAATAAGACGTGCCCTGTGATTAGGGATAAAGTAATTATTAAGAAGAGGGATAAATAATTACATACTTTAGTAGGACTATCTTTAATAGTTTTAGTATATTTAAAAGCTTTTACTAGGAAATAGATAAATATACTCATATAAAGAGCAAAACCTACGATACCATGTCTAAATAGAATATCAAAATAATCCATTTCTATCATCTTCGTATCTTCTTCATTTTCATAATAACCGATACCAAATATTTTTTCTAAAGTGTTAGATTCCTTATAATCATTAAAGGTATTATTTAAGAACTTTAACCTTGAACTAAAGATAAAGTGATCAAATAGTTCATAGTCGGTAAAGACATCAAAGATACTATCTACTTTAAGAAAGTCTAGGTGTATTTCAATGTTCTTATAAAAAGCTGTTTTAGGTAAATTAATAACCATAAAACTAGTAAGTAATGCTAATAATAATAGTAAGATAGATATTTTCTTATAACACTTCTCTTTTATTAAATAGATAAAATAAATAAGTAGAACTACTCCTATTATAATAAGAAAGGAAAGAAGTGGTCCTTTAGTACCCATACTTAAAATATCAAAAACTAATACTCCTACTAAGAGTACGGTTAGAACAAAGTTTTTCTTATTATAAAGATAAAGTAGGAAAATTGGCATTAAAATCGAGATGATAGCACTTATTTCATTAGCAGTATTAAAAAAGCCAATACTACCTGTTTTAGTTACTTCATAACTATCAAAACCTATTCCTAAAATATCAGGAATAAAGATACCTAAGAGATAAATAATGTACGTAGTTATAATAATTTTATTGTTAATAAAATTATTATTATCTTTACTAATAGCATAGAAAGTTATTAATAATATTGGTAAATAAAATGTTTTAAGAGCATTTTTCGCTTCATAGAGCAGTATGTTTATATCTTTATTTACACCCATGACTAATAAAAAGATAATTAAATAGATAAAGATACTGCCTAATATTAGTAATAAGTATTTTTTATCTTTTCTTTTATAAATAAACACTAGATAAAGTAGGCATATTAAGATAATAATAAATCTAACAATCATACCAATAGTAAAGTCTATATTTAATACTTGAAGCATAAATGCTGTTAACATATCAAATAAAGGACTTAATATTAAAAACAATTCTATTAGTTTAACTATTTTTTCTTTCATAACAAAAAACCTTTCTAATTACTTTAATAATATCATAGAATAGGTTCTTTTTAAATTAATTTCTTCTATTTTTACTAACTAATTCTAAAGAAGTAGTCAATTGTTTAATTCTCTCAACAATTCTCTTAGCTTTTATTTTAGAAACACCATCACTTGTAGTACTAAGATTAGCCTCTAATTCTTTTAAAGTTAAATTAGAAGTAAAGAATGTTGGTAGTTCTTCTTCCATACGATATTGAAGAATTGGTCCTAAGACTTCATCACGACTCCAAGAGGTTGTATTTTCTGCTCCTATATCATCAATAAGTAGTAAGGGAACTGTTTTAATATAGTTAAATTTCTCTTCATAATCAGTCTGAAATGATGATTTTAAAGTTCTTAATAGTTCTGGATAATAAACTAAGGCAGAGCTTATATCTTTTTTAGCAAGTTCATTGAATAAAGCAGCGATTAGATAGGTTTTACCACTTCCAAAGGAACCACTTAAATATAGGCCTTTAACTTGTTTTTTGTTTAGATAATCATCTATAAATTCTTTAAAATATTTAAATATTGGCAATCTTTTATTATCATCACGATAAGCATCTTTAAAAGAAGCATTACTAATATCTTTAGGAATATCAAAACATCTAATATTTTTCTTATAAGCATAGCTTTTTTCTTCTTTTATAAACTTTTTACAAGGTAAATAAGAAAAGTTAAGAGCATCATTATCTTTTATAGCAGTTAAAACATGGCCTTTTAAAGTATTAGGACAAGATTTAAGTGAAGGACAGTTTTTACAGTTTTCTTCTTCTTTAAGGCAATCTTCAATATTTGATGTATAGTTTATTAAAACATCATCACTTAAGTCTAATTTATCTACATATTCTTTAAACAAAGGATTATTTAGGGCTTCTCCATAATAACTTTTTAATTTAACTATATCAGCCTTCTTAACAATTGTATTAACTTTTCTCATATAACACTACCTACTTTCTTAATGTCTGTAAACATATTTTATCACTGTTACTTAAAGTAAGACAAGAGAAAAGAGTAAAGTCATATTACTCTTTATCTATAACATTATTTACTTTATAAGTAACATAAATACCTGTTCCTAGTAATAATACTAAGATAAGACCTATTACTATATAGACAGCACTGCTGGTAATAGGATTACTTATGACTGTTACTTCTATTTCATAACTTGTTCCGTCACTTCCTACTCCTGTTATTACAGTTGTTCCATTCTTTAGACCTATTATCTTACCGTTTTCTATTTTTGCAATAGATGAATCTTCTACAGTCCAAGTAACATTACTTAAATCTAAATCTTCTTCAAAAGCTTTTATATCGTCGACACTACTTCCTACTTCTATTGTTACTTTTCCTTTATAACTATTAGTAGGTTCTACTTCTTCTAATACATATGGATTATCTATTGTTCCATCTCCTGTTAGAGTCATTCCTTCTGTTGATATATTGATAACTGGACGCACGGCGTCGCCATAATACACATCGCTGTCATCCAAACGCTCAAACCCATCCCAAACACTAGCAGTATCATAAAGGAAGCGGGCCGGCGTCATAGTCCAGTACCAAATTCCATTTTCTCCAGGATTTAAATAACTATCTGTAACTACTCCTGGATTCTCTCCTGCTAGTACTAATTCATCTGTTGTTATAAGCCCTGCTTTTAATCTATAACTTCCTCCATAACTTTCACTTGTACTTGGACACTTTAGAGTAGGCTCATTATTTTTTGTATAATTTGTCATACTTTGTACTACTCTATCATAACTTGCAAATAATTTATATTCTCCCATATCTGGAAAGCCATAATCTGTCTCTTCTTTTAAGCCACTACTATCACTACAGTATCTTCCTCCTAGTACTTTACTATCATAACTACTACTTCCTAAGGTATTTTTATACCAAGTATCTACTTCTTTCTTTATAAATGAATCTGTTCCATTATCATAGGTATAGCCGCTATATTTTGGATCATTATACTCTAAATTATACGGCGATACTCCTACTGAATTTGATGTTGATATGTCTCCTTCAAATTCTGGATGATTTACAGTTGTTCCATTATAGATTAGTCTTAAACTTCCATCTCCATTTACTCTTATTATCTTCCAGTACATCTTATCTCCTGTGCTAGCTAGCTTTACTTGAGTACAACTTTCTGGTTTATATGCAGTTGCTTGACAACTTTCTAAACTTTGATAATATAAGTCGTCGCTATCTTGATATACATAATAGTCGCTTTCATATTCTCCAAACTGAACATTATTATTATCTACTGCTCCCCTAAAATAATAACTAACTCCATCTTCATCTTCCATACTATATAATCCATTTGTTATATATTCTGGATTTGGATTTGTTGTATAATCATCTTCATCGTTGGGATCATATTGAGTTCCATTACTAGCATAATTAAACATATGAGGTATCTCTTGTTTTAACTCATTATCACTTAATATTTTGTTTAAGACTAAATTATCTGTATTTCCATCTTTATATGCTTGATAACTTATAGTACTTGTTTTTGTTAAATATAATGTATTACTTATAGAAGTTATTATTAAAGTTGTTAATCCTAATACTGTTATTACTTTTCTATTCACTTATCTTCACCACTTTTCTATAAAATATGTAAATTACTGTACTCATTATTAATATTAATCCTATACCTATTCCTATATAGACTGCACTGTTTGTTACTGGATTACTTATGACTGTTACTTCTATTTCATAAGTAGTACCATTAGCATCTACTCCTGTTATTACAGTTGTTCCATTCTTTAGTCCTATTATCTTACCATTTCCTATTTTAGCGATAGATGAATCTTTTACAGTCCAAGTAACATTGCTTAAATCCAACTCTTCTTCAAAGGCTTTTATATCATCTATACTACTTCCTACTTCTATTGTTACTTTTCCTTTATAACTATTACTAGGCTTTACTTCTTCTAATACATATGGATTATCTATTGTTCCATCTCCTATTAGAGCCATGTTTTCAGTGGTCACATTGATGACTGGACGCACGGCGCCGTAAGAAGCTACACGGTAGTCATACAAATCCTCAAACTCACTCCACACAGTAGCAAAACCATAAGCGAAGACGCCTGGTGTCATACTCCAATACTCATAACTACTCTCTCTTGAATTTAAAAAACCATCATTTACTAATCCAAAATATTCTCCTGCAAAAGCAAGTTCATCTGCTGTTATAAGCCCAGCTTTTAATCTATAACTTCCTCCATAACTTTCACTTGTACTTGGACATTTTAATGTCGGAGCATTATCTTTAGCAAATTCACTTAAATCTTGTCTTAACCTATCATAACTTGCAAAGACATTGTAATATGTATCAGCCAAACCGTAATCTGTTCCTAACTTATATCCACTACTATCACTACAGAACCTTCCTCCTATTACTTTACTATCATATATAGTACTTCCTAATGCATTTTTATACCATGTATCTACTTCTTTCTTTATAAATGAATCTGTTCCATTATCATAAGTATATCCTGCATATTTTGGATCATTAGCTTCTAAATTATATGGGATTATACCTACTGCATAGGAATGGGCTAAATCACTACTATCTGGATTAGTACTTGTTCCATTATAAATTAATCTTAAACTTCCATCTCCATTTACTCTTACTATCTTCCAGTACATCTTATCTCCCTGTGATGCTAGCTTTACTTGAACACAACTTTCTGGTTCATATGCAGTTGCTTGACAACTTTCTTTACTTTGATAATATAAGTCGTCGCTATCTTGATATACATAATAATCACTTGCATATTCTCCAAATTGGACGTTATTGTTTGTTACTGCTCCCCTAAAATAATAACTAACTCCATCTTCATCTTCCATACTATATAATCCATTTGTTATATATTCTGGATTTGAATCTGTTGTATAATCATCTTCATCGTTGGGATCATATTGAGTTCCATTACTAGCATAATTAAACATTTTGGGTATCTCTTGTTTAAGCTCATTATCACTTAATATCTTATTTAAGACTAAATTATCTGTATTTCCTTCTTTATATTCTTTACTTGTTACTACTACCTTAGTATCTATCATTCCTAAATAATTAATATTTAATGTTACTACAAATAAGAACACTACTATTAATATTCTCTTTACTTTATTCACTATTACACGCCTCCATTATTCTTATAATTATGTTATCACAAAAAGGTTGTGCTATCAATTAAAAAACAAAAAGATTAAAGTCAAAACCTTAATCTTCATATAATCCATGTATTTTTTCTAAATCTTCATTATCAATTTTTTCTAATACCCATTTTTTATTATCTTTTACTAAATCAAAATTAATAGTATAACTAGCTTTATCAGTAACTTCTTTCATAGCATTTATTCTATAGTGATCTATTTTTTCTTCACTAGTTTCTTTATCATCATCTAGAAATTCATCAGGATGTTCTTCAATATAATCATCCGCTTCTGTTAGAGCATTGTTATAGTCAAAAACTTCTAATTCTACTATAACAGTCGCTTCATCGCCATCTGTCTGTTCATTCTTTATCTTGTAAGATAAATTTTGATATTGTTTTATCATTAGTTCTTTATATTCTTCTTTATACTTTTCACTATAGTCACTATTATCTACTACTTCATCTAATTCTGTAAGAACACTACTATCTAGTATTTGATACTTTCCAAGGTATTCCTCTACTCTTTTAGTTGGAGTGTTCATCATATCATTACAACCAGTCAAAAATATAAATATTACTAATAATGCTAAAACTTTTTTCATTTTTCTTCACCTCTAGTAGTAATATTTACATTAATTAACAAAATATACCTATTTTTTCTTAATAGTTGTTAATTTTAATAAACTATATAACTTATTATGAAATTCATTATAATCTTTTTCTATTTCCAGTTTTAGTTCATCTATTTTGGATACAAAATCTAAATTTTCTTTAGAAAAAAATTCTTCATATAAATAATTTAATTTTGATATTTCTTTATTACTCTTTATTTTTTTTAGTTCCTTAAGTAGAAACACTTTTATTTCTTTTTCTCTTCTAGTTAGATATAGCTCTTCTTTACTACTATCTAAAATTTCATATTTTAAATCTGTTTTTTCTAACTCTTCTACTATATCTAATACTTCTTCTTCTTCATCTAGAAGCATAGCACTTTTATATAGGACTTCGCCTTTATTATTTAATTCTAGGGCAATGGCTTTTTTATTGTTTGAGACTATTACAGCATAGTCTATGATATCTATATCATTATGAAAATAGCCTTCGGCTTTATTTTTTATCTTACTTAAGAATGATATATCTATTTTAATTTTAGAAGTTAATAAGTCTTTTATTACTTTATCACTAACCCTAAAAATAGGAATTTTTTTTATGTGTTCTAAATCATCTTCTAAATTCCATTCAAAAAATTCTATTAAATGTAAATTTTTAGTCCAGTTAAGGAGAATATCATAAGTATAAATCATTTTTTCTTTTCCTTTCTATATAAAGATATTAATAGTAATATAATACCTAGTAGTAAAATATAAGTTTTAAAGTTTGTAGTCATAAAAAGTAAATACTCTTTAAATGAATAACCAAATGTGAATAGGTTAAAGTAAATAATAAAATAGAAAAAACCCATAGTAGTAAGGATGAACCCTACTATACCTATAATTATATTTTTTATAATATCACCTAATATAATTTATTCTATTTTACTATTTTTAGTATTAAAAAAAATTGTTAAATTATACTTAACAATTTTCATTCTATTTCTTTTACATCTTTAAATTCAACTTTATTAATACTTTCGAACTTTTTACTTATTTTATCTGTTGTAATAGAGACATTTTCAACATCTTTATTTACAGCTTGGATGCTTCTTGATAGTTTATCCCAACGTTCTTTATATCTTGCAAACTCTAGACTTAATTTATTTAGCTCTTCATGAATAATAGATGTGTATTTATCTTTTTCCATATTTTTGATAATCATTTGAATTACGGTTAGAGTTGACATTAAAGTAGTTGGACTAGTTAACCATACTCTTCTTTTATAAGCATATTCTATTAAATCAGGATGATGAGCATTAAGTTCTGCAAATATTGCTTCAGCTGGTAAAAACATAATTGCTTGATCACTAGTAACGCCATCTATTATATATTTACTACTAATAGCATCAATATGTTTTTTGACATCTGTTTTAAAGGCTTTAGTAGCAGTTTCTCTTTCACTTTTAGATAAATCTGTATTAACCATTATTTGATAATGCTCTAAAGGAAATTTAGAGTCTATAGCGATAGTTCCTAAAGGATCAGGTGCAAAAAGGACAGAATCAGCAATAGTACCATTAGGTAGAGTATATTGCAATCTATAAATAGAATCATTCTTTTCTCCAAAGACATTTACTAAAATATGTTTTAGATTAACTTCACCATAGATACCTCTTGTCTTTTTATCAGTTAATATACTTTGTAAAGAGATAATATCAGTAGATAGTGTATCTATCTTCTTTTGAGCTTCATCTATCTTACTAAGACGTTCTATTACTGAGGTAAAGGTTTTATTAGTCTTTTCAAAGTTTTGATTAATACGTTCATTAACTGCCTCATTGATAGCAAGTAATCTTTTCTCTAAACTTTCATTTAATTTAGTAAAATCTTCAGTTAAATTTCTAGTTAAACCATCTTTAAATTCATTTAACTCTTTAATAGTATTAATCTCCAAATTATTAAGTCTATCTGTTATTTTAGATTCATTAATATTTTTCATAAGTGATATAACTATTAATATTATTATTAATACAAGTAATCCTATAATTAAGTAATCCATATATAAATCCTCCTATATATAATATATAGGTAGAACATTTTTTCGTCAAGAGTTATTTTTCATATCCTTTCTTTATACTATAAGTATGATAGCCTTTATTATTTAAAATATTTGACAATCTTTTACTATTAAATCCTGTTTCACAGATTAAATAATATGTTTTATCAAAAGTTAGATATTTATCAGGCATTGTTCTTAAAACTCTTAAAGGAATATTAATAGAATCTTTAAGATGTCCTCTTTCATATAAGTAATGTTCTCTAATATCAATTATATTAATATTATTTAAATATTTTATTTCTTCATAATCTATTTCCATACATAACACCATTATATTATATGAAAAAAAGAAAAAAGAGGTAATAATCTGCCTACATAAGCTTTGCTATTTGTTTTTTTGAAAGGCCTGTATATTCACACACTTTAGGAATAGGTAATCCATCTTTAAGAAGATTCCTAGCAATAGATTTCTTCTCATTATTTGCACCTTGCTTAATTCCTTGCTTTACACCTTTTTTAATACCTTCTTTCTCTCCTTCTGCTTTAAGACTATTCATCATCTTTTCATTCTCTTCTGCTTCATCATATAGCCCTACTGTATTAATATCTAAACTTAATCTTTTTAATTCATTTGCAACTTCCATTAGTTCAACATCTCCTTCCACTATCCTCTCTATTTCATCTGTTTTTTTTAATCTTAGTATTAACATTTCTTTTTCTAGTTTACTAAGTTCTAATCCCTTTTTATATTTCTTATATACTTTCTTAAAACTTAAATGGTATTTTTCCCATTTTACATTTTCTACTACTCCATTTTCATCTCTTGATTTAAATACTTCTTTTACATTTTTCTTATTAAGATGATTAAAATTATTTAAATTTATTTGTATTGCTTTTGGCATATTCTCATAAGTATAATTTTTATTAGATATATCTATTTTTATTTTATCTAAGTAATCATCATTTCTAATTATAGTCGCTAAACTATATTTATTATTTAACTCATAGTTGATAATGTAACCCTCTATACCAAATAATATATCAGATCTTTTTCCACGTTCCAAAGCGTTACTTATAACAAATTCCGTATTCTTTTCATAATAAGTTTTAAGTATTAAATCTTTAGGTATATCAGTTATTTGATAAGTCATATCTGCTTTAAAAAGAAAACAGTTAGTCATAATAACTTTATAAATATAATCGTTATGATAATGCTAAGATAAAAATGTAGGAAATGACTAATATAAAAATGTCAGAAAACCTACAAAATTATCTTAGCATTT
>CALWAJ010000004.1 GCA_944373065.1 uncultured Bacilli bacterium | reverse complement strand
GAGTCATATAAAAGTATTAAGTTATTAAGTTTAAGATTACCTGCTAAAGATAATGCTTCATAACTAACACCTTCCATCAAATCTCCATCACCACATAAACAATATACTTTATAGTCAATAATATTATTTTTCTTATCATTAATTAAAGCTTCAGTATGTTTTTCAGCGATAGCCATACCTACAGCCATTGCCACTCCTTGACCTAGAGGCCCCGTTGTCGCATCAACTCCAGGTGTAACCCCATATTCGGGATGGCCTGGGGTAATAGAGTCTATTTTCCTAAAGGCTTTTAAATCATCAAGTTCAATATTAAACCCAGCCATACCAAGTGTTGCATAAAGTAAAGCTGAACCATGTCCTGCACTCATAACAAACCTATCTCTATTAAAAAAGTTAGGGTTCTCTTTAGAAAATCTTAAATGATGAGCATAAACAGTATAGATAATGGAAGCAGCACCAAGTACAATACCAGGATGTCCACTATTCGCTTCATGAATCATATCAATACCAAGGCCTCTAATCTGATTAACAATCCTTTCTTCATTAATATTATCTTCACTACTTTTTGTAAAAGCTAGCATATTATCACTCCTTAGTTAATACTATCATACCATATTTAAAAATTAAGTCAAAAAAAGTTTATTGATTATGTAAGTTTTCTATGCTAAAATTTAGTTGGAGATGCCGGTATAGTTTAGTGGTAAAACAGATCCTTGGTAAGGATCAGAGGCAAGTTCAATTCTCGCTTCCGGCACCAAGATTGATAATTGCTCAAACGTACGAGTTATATATATAGGGCTTGTAATAAGTTCTTTTCTATGATATTATTAGTATGTAAGCAAGAAAACTTGCATAAAATAAAAAAGAGGAACATTTAATTCTGCAAGTGAATGTCGCCTCTAAAAAATTAGTGTTGACACTCAATCAGAGATGAGAGAGTGTCATATTTTTATTGCTATTACCAATAAGGTAAGGAGTAATAAAATGATAGTAATAAGACGAAAGACTTTTATTATAAAAGTTCTTTTCTTCATTTCTATCCCTACTTTCTTTCTCAAGATTGGAGGACAACACTCACATCAAATGTTCCTGTTAGAATTATATAATAAATGGATTCATAAAACAAGCGAGCAAAAAACGTTTTTGATAAACTTTCAAAAATGTATATTATAACTTAAAAAGTAATTGCCAGGACTCTTTTTTCAGATGCAACAAAAGACAACGATAAAACACATTATACTGAGGCATATCGCGGTAAAGATATTCTGACTACTATGATATTATTTTAAGTATTTTAAAAGACATAGCACCTTGTAAAATATCAATCCTAATTGCAGAATGTATGGGAAAAGAAGTCCTTAATGATACAAGAGATTTTGTTTATTTAACTTTAATTGACCAATTAATTGATTTAAATAAAATTAAAATAATTGAAAAAGGAACAAGATACTTTGTGGATATAATTGATATAAGCAATAATATAAAGTAAGGGAGGAAAATTTATGAATGAAATAATATATAAATTATTAAGCAAAACAAACAAAGAAGAGCCTTTAAATGAGGATTTATTAAAAAAATTATATCAAGAATATGATAACGGAAGTAAAATATTTGAATATGATAAAAACATAAGTAAAGATGATTTTAGACGTATATTTTCTACAATAAATGATATTTTAAGACTAAGATTAAACGATGAAGAAACAAAGAATGCCATGTATAATTATTTATATCTTTTAATGGCAGATGCCACAGATGGACAGTTTGTAGATACCAATTGGTGTATTAAGTATATTTGGTATTTATGTGCTGGAACTGATAATACAAGTCAAAAATATAAAGATTGTATTTCCTTTATACAACAAAGATTAATAAAAGAATTTAATATAAAAGAAACTGTTAAAGAAAAAGTTAAAAGAAAAATATATACTAGTTATATGTCTAATATCTAAAATAAGTCTTTAAATCATATTATTAATTTCTCTAACATGAGAGTTTTTTTATCTAGCAATCGTCTTTGTCACTATAACATACCTTAGCTGAGTAACGATATAATAAACGATATATATTAACAATACTTGCAAATTATTTATTCTTTATTCTATTTCTAACTACCTTAACACATAATAAAATAAAAGGAATTGAAAACAATACTAAAACATATTCTTTATTGATAATATTATAAACAATCCAAAACACAAAAAAACCAGAAATATAAATAAAAAGACTAATAAAAAATATTTTTCTACAAATTTTTACAGCATTATCATTTTTTAAAAGCATAAAAACAACTTCTAATAAATAAGTTACAAGACAGACCAAAAATGGCAACATTACAATTCTAGTAACAAAATCACCAGCATTTAAAAACATATACATCATCAAACCATTACCAAATATCAAAAAAATCATTTTAATAATTAAAGCAAAATTAAACATTTATAATCACCATTTTTATTATACATTATATATAAAAAAGTTGGAATATTTTTATTAATATTGGACACTATAATAATGTACATATGATTTATTATAATATGTACCCACCAGGAAGTCTTACTTCTTATGGTATAAAAGTTGGTATATGACTAATTATATGTATGAATATTATTACACTACTTCCAACTGGAAAGAGCAATTGTGCTCTTTTCTTTTTTCGACAAATTTCTTGGATATTTTTCAGTATGATAACAAAGACTAATAGTAGAAAGGAGGAGAAAATGAAAAAGATCAGTAAAATTCTATTACTATTTGTTATGACAATTACATTATGCTCTACTTTAAATGTTAATGCTGCAACTAGTAAAACAGTTAATAACGAAGCAGAATTGAAAGAAGCTTTAAATAACAGTAATATATCAACAATTGTTCTTGGAAGTGATATAGAAACAACTGAAAAAATTAACATAATGAGAGATATTACTATTGATGGTAACAATAAAACTATCAAATATATTGGTAAATTTGGAGCAAATCAAAGTAGTGATAACACTGTTTGGGGTGGCATCTATGTCTTACAAATCTACAAATGTAATGTTACTTTAAAAGATATTAAATTAACTGGTGGAAATGCTGGACTTCTTATAAATGGTGGAAATGCTACTTTTGAAGGTAAAATTGATGTTTCTGGTAACGGATTTGGGGGAATTGAACTAGGTAAAGGTAGTGGTGTCACTTCTAACCCTACTCTAACAATAACAGATAATGCAGAAATAATTAACACAACAGAAAGCCCTGATAAACCTACAGTATGGGTACCTAAAGACACTAATGGTGCTGTTATAGAAATCGGTAATACAAAATTTGAATTAAATGCCGGAGTTGAACTAAGTCTTGATGAAATAAATGAACTTGAAGAATCTATAGAAAATCCAGAAACAGGAGATTCTTTAATATTAAATATTATATGCTTATCTATATTTGTTATTTTATCAAGCTATGCTTTTAAAAAAATACTGAACAAAGAATAAAGAGAAACTAGTTAGTTTCTTCTTTTTTTAAAAGTTTAGCATGTACTACTATTCTTTTACCAAAGTTATTTTTACAAGTAGATAAGGTAAGTATTTTATCATTTGTATTTACATTAGTATTAAAATTATAAACACTCCTTTTCATAATAGTTTCTAAAAACTCTTTAAAATATTTAGTATTACTAAAATAAGTCTTAATATAGTAACTTTCTTTAGATATTGTATAAATACTAAATATCTTAAAAGTTAATTTTTCTTCAGGTGTATCAACTGTTATATAATAGTTATCTTTATTATTTAACCACTCTTCTTCAAATAAATTACTCAAACTACCAAACATAGTATTATCTAATCTATGATGTCCATAGATAATATTATTTTTAGAAAGATTCTCTAAATCATTACGATAATCCAAAAATATAGCACCAGCACTACTCTTCTCTTTAGTATAAGAATGATCTAAGTAATAAGTATTATCATTGCTTTGTACAATTGGATAATTAATATTTGTATTTTTTATTTTTATAACTCCTACTATTTCACTATTTATTTTTTTTAACTTAAGAAACTCTGTATCAGTTTTTGTTTTTTCTAGTCTTTTAGTTAATTCTAAATTATCTTTATAATCATAATAATAATCTGTAATATTATAAACTAGTAACATTATCAATAGTCCCACAATAAAAAAGAAAATATCTTTATATCTCAAGTTAATCACCTCACTAATATTATTAGCAATAAAATGTCATATTATGTAAAGCTGTATTATTTTGTTCTTATCGCTTTATTTTAAATAATTTTTAGGCTATAATTAAACTATAATATATTATATAAGGAGTGTGTATATGAACAAGAAAAAAACAATAGCAATAATTATAATAATTATTGCCGTGGGATTATTAGTTGCAGGAGGTATCTTAGTTTATCAAAATTATTCCAACAAAACTAGAATAGTAACATCATTTAATGAACTTAAAGCCGACTTAGAAAAAGTTATACCATTAAATAATGAAAATAGTAATACACCTATTAAACAAACTGTAACAGGTACTACTACTTTTAACATTAATCCAATATTTGGTAATAGTAGTGATGGTAGTGATATTATTATTAATAACTTAAATAATAGTTCATTTAACTATCAATATCGTCTTGATACAGAAGCTAAAAAGATGTATTTAGATGGTTCTCTAGTACTAAATGCAGCTGAAACATTAGGTATTAACTTTTATCAAAATGAAAATATTAGTTATATCTTCTTAAGAAATATCTTTGATAAATACATCATGATTAATGATAATGATATTTTCTCTTATCTAGAAGAAAATCAAAAAGCAATTGATGATATTAATTATATCTATGATAAGGTTATTGAAAGCTTAGGTAATAACATTACTAATGATGATATAAAGGTATCTACTGAAAATAATGAGAAAAAGATTAGTTTAGAACTTAATGAAAAAAGATTAAACGAAATATCTAAAAACATTATTAACGATTTAAAGAAAGATAATAAAGCTAAAGAAATATTAGGAGAAAACATTGACAGTCTTAATACATCTAATGATAGTAATGATAGTGATTCTAAAAGTTACTTAGCTTATAATATCTATTTAAATAAAAATGATATTAAAATTTATGAATTTGTCTTAAATGATAGTGAAAACAATTATAGTATTACCTATAACAAGGAAGAAAATAGTTTCTCTATTAAAGAAAATGATAAAGAGACTTTTAAAGGAGTTATAAGTACTAAAGATAATACTACAACAATAACTTTAACAAGTGATAATACAAATATCGGTACAATTACTATAAGTGAAAACAATATTAATGCTAATATCATCTTTGATGAAGCTACTAATACAGCATTAACAGTCAATATCAATAGTTTAACCTCAGCAAATACTACAACTACTACTGCCGATATTGCTATATCTAGTAGTGGTACAAACATTGATATTTTAAGTCTAACTGATATTAGAACAATAACTGATAATGTTGCAAATTTTGATAATATAGATACTACTAATAATATAGATATCAATAATTTAACTGAGACTGATATGACCACAATTCAAAATAATTTAATGATTGCCCTATATAATTTTATGGGAATATCAATGTAAAAAAGAAGCGTTAGATACTTCTTTTTTTGTGTAAAGACATTCTTTTTTCAAAGTTTGAAGATTCTTCTCTCTTTAATTCTACTTGATAAGCAAAACAATGTAACTCACTAAAAAAGCGTTCAAACTCTTGATAATAACTTCCATAAGTCGAACCATTAATTCTTATACGCACTTTCATAACATTGCTATGATAATTATCACTAACTATAGAAATAATAAGTTTTTTTTCACTAAGGTGCAATTGTAGAGTATTATTGTTATCACTATCTGAATGCCAAGTAATAGTTTTATTTTCTAAATCAACAAAATCTTTAGGTAAAGAACTATATTCGCCTTTATAATCTTCACTTAGCATATATCTACCAACAATTGACTTCATTAGATTTTCAAAAATATTAAAACTTTGCCACTCTTCATTATTTCTTGAATATGAATTAATTGACAATTTCATATCATTATCAATTGCATTAAACCAAATATCACCATCACTGCTTTTCTCAATACTAAATCTTTTATCACCTTTTTCAATAATTATTCCATCTGGCCTACATTTTAATTCAAAAGTATTATCCATAACTCCCCCCTTATTTATATTAATAAAATAAATATCTAAATGGTGTCCATGGCGGGAATTGAACCTGCGACCTCTTCCTTCGGAGGGAAGCACTCTATCCAACTGAGCTACATGAACATAATTAGATTATAGCATTACATTATTTAATTTACAACTTTACAAATTGACAAACACAACAATTTTAACATAAACTATTATTAGATAAATTAATTATCTAGTTAGGAGTTTATATGTGTGGAATTGTTGGGGCAATTTCTAATAATAGAAATATATTGCCAATCTTAATAACAGGTTTAGAAAATTTAGATATAGGGGGTATGACTCAGCAGGAATTGCTTTTTCAAAAGATAATAATATTAACATTATTAAAGTCACTGGTAAAGTAAATAATCTTAAACAGAAAATAAGTCAAGATATTAAAAGCAACATTGGTATCGCTCATACTAGATGGGCTACTCATGGAAAAGCGAATAGTATTAATGCTCATCCTCATAAATTTAAACACGTTACTATCGTTCATAATGGTATTATTGAAAACTTTATAGAAATAAAAGAAAAACTAATAAAATATAACTATCAATTTAAGACAGATACAGATAGCGAAGTTGCAGCAGCTTTACTAAATTATTACTATGAAAAATTCAATAATATAGAAGAAGCTATAAAGGAATTTATAAAAAATGGAATTGGTAGTTATGCTATATGTTTAATGCTTGATGATGATTTAGAAAATATTTATGCAATAAAAAAGGAAAGCCCTTTAGTTATTGGCATTACCGATAATACTAATATAATCGCTAGTGATATAAGAGCAATATTAAAATATACTAATAAATATTATATATTAGATGATCTTGAATATGCTAAAGTCAATGCTAAAGAAGTAATAATAAAATCTAAAGAGGGAAAAATCATTAACAAGAATCTAAAGGTATTTAACGAAAAGAACAACGATAATTCTAAAGGTCATTATAAACATTATATGTTAAAAGAAATTATGGAACAAAAAGAAACGATATTTAATACTATTTTACCATTTATAGAAGAAGGAATAGACTCTTTAGAAAAATTACCTGATTTAACAAAATATCAAGAAATAGCAATTGTTGGTTGTGGAACTGCCTATCATGCTGGCTTAGTAGCAAAATATCTTTTTAAAGAAATCGCTAATACAAGATGTAATGTTTATATTGCCAGTGAATATAGATATCAAAATAACTTTCTTAATAAAGACACTTTAACTATCTTTATTTCTCAATCAGGAGAAACAGCAGATACTATCGCTGCATTAAAACTAGTTAAAAATAAAGGATGTCCTACTCTTGGTATTATTAATGTTAAGAACAGTACTATATCTTTCTTAGTAGATAAATGTCTATATACTAATGCTGGAAGTGAAATAGCCGTCGCTTCTACTAAAGCTTATACTGCCCAAGTAGCACTTCTTTCCCTATTAGTACTAGCCCAAGCCTATAGAAATAAATCTCTTTCTAAAAAAGAAGTTTTACAAATAATTGAAGAGTTCAAAAATATTAAAACATTAGTTAATGATGTTCTAAATAAAAAAGACTTATATCAAAAACTTGCTAAAGATATCTATAAAGAAGAAGATATCTTCTATATAGGAAGAGGCCTTGACTACGCTCTTGCCATGGAAGGAGCATTAAAATTAAAAGAAATATCTTATATCCATAGTGAATCATATGCAGCAGGAGAATTAAAACATGGTACAATTTCTCTAATTAAAAAAGGCACTCCTGTTATAAGCAGTGCTACTAACAGTAATTTAAACGCTAAAACTATTAGTAATTTAAAAGAAGTTTTAGCAAGAGGAGCAAATGTATATTTAATAACAGACGAACATTACAAAGAAGATATCATTCAAATCATAAATATCCCTAAAGTTAATATTTTTATTAAGCCATTACTTATAGTTATCCCCTACCAACTAATCGCTTATTATGTAGCAGTTTTAAGAAAAACAGATATAGATAAGCCTAAAAATCTTGCCAAATCTGTTACAGTTGAATAAAATATGATATAATAAGCCCCAGGTGATAATATGATTTACTATAATAAAAATAATGAAAAAATTATAATTCCTGATGAAATACTAAATAATATAATTAGTCATGGTGAATGTGGGACTGTATATCGTCTTAGTGATGATTTATGTTTTAAAAAATATGATAGAACTTTCACTACTAAAAATTTTAGAATTAATCAAAAAATAGTAGATTTATTAAATAGCATTGATAATGACAACATAGTAGAAATAATTGATATCTTATTTAATCAAAAGCAAAACTATCACTATATAGCAGATGCTTATATTATGAAGTATTATCTAGAAAAATATAAAAACATTTTAGAACTACCCACTACTTATCTTTTAGAAAATGTAGAAAACATATTAGACTTAAGTATGAAATGCAGTAATTTAAATATTAGATTTGGCGATTTAAAAGATGCTAATACTATTTATACTAAAGATAAAATTATTCTACTAGATCCAGATTTATATGATACTCCCTTTCATATATCAACTTCAGAATTAATTAAAATAAATAATTCTATTATATCAGGATTCTTTAATGAGTTAGTATTGAACACCCTAAATACAAACTATCAACAATTTCTTGCCGACAACGATCTTTTCGCCTATAGCTTCAGTTTTAAACTATTCCCAATAACAGTAAATGCTAATAGAACTATGAAAGTATTAGAAAAGAAATTAAAGGGATATGCTAGACCAATTGATTATGTATATAGCAAAAAGAAGACTAAAAGACGTTAAATTTAAAATTTTGTCGAAAAATATTAGCTAAAAACACAAAAAAGATATTGTCAAATATCTTTTTTCATGATATTATTTAATTGTCAGTTTTGGCGAGATAGCTCAGTTGGCTAGAGCGCTCGGTTCATACCCGAAAGGTCGAGGGTTCAAATCCCCCTCTCGCTACCATTAATGATTTTTAAAACAACCTAAACGGTTGTTTTTTCGTTATATAATTATTCCCTTCTTCTCACAGATTAAATTATTACTATATTTTTTATATTTAACAAATTCATCTTTTGTTTTAATAGTCCATATAAATATTTTCTTATCAGTTACTTTTCTAACATCAAATACTAATTCTTTAGGACAAGCTATAAAGTCATAACTTCTCTTCTTTAAAATATATTTATAAATATATACATCATAAAAACATTTTCTAAGGCCTTTATACTTATTAGTAAGTAAAATACCTTGTTCATATCTTTTTAAGCTTGTAGATGCTATTTTCTTGATAAAAAACGGATTAAAACTCTGTAACAATACTTCTCCACTATAATCTAATAATAATCCATCAATCTTTTTTAAGATTTCTCTACTAAAAAACTCTTTAAATTCTATTAATATTTTAACTTTACCATCAACTAACTTAAGTACATCTTCAAACTTAGGAATAGTATCTCTAGTATTTAAAAGAGTTATCTTAGTTAACTCATCATATGTTAAATCTTTAACATCTTTATCTATACCAGTAAGCCTTTTTAAATCTTTATCATGAAAAACAACAATTTCCTTATCTTTAGTAACTCTTACATCTAGCTCTATATTAACACTTATCTTTAATGCTTCTCTAAAAGACTTAATTGTATTTTCAACTATATTTTTATTATCAAATATTCCTCTATGAGCATATATATTCAATCTAATCACTCTCTTCTATTTTAATACCTAATAATAGACTAAAATCTAAGGCTTGATTCATATTAACAACAACTCCCTTTAAATCATCTAAAGATACTTTTATACTAGTTATATCACAAGTATTTAATTTTATTTTATTTAACGATGTATGTAAAAATTCCGCATTACATAATTTACAGTGATTAAACTCTATTTTCTTAAACTTTACTTCATTAAAACTAGAATAATTTAAAGAGCAATTATTAAACTTAAAATTATTAAATTTAACTAAACTAAAGTTACTATAATCTAAGTTAGAATCACTAATAATAGAATCTATTAAAGTACTACTACTAAAATATATTCCTAATAAATTACAATTAGTAAAAGTCAAATCTTTTATCCCATTATTACTAAAGTTAGCATTACGAAAGTCACAAGATTTAAACTTACAAGACATAAAATCTATTCTTTCTAAATCACAATTATTAAAATCTATATTGGTAAAAGTACAATTTCTAAAACTCAAATAATATGAAGTATTAGGAAACTTATCATTAGAGTACTCTTTGTCATAAAATGTCTCATCATCTACAAACTCATTAAACACCTTATCTAACTTCTTTCTTTTTTACTTTTTTAAGCACTACCCTTCCAAAGTCTTAACTTTAACTTTACTTTCATCAATAGTATTTTCTATATTATCTTTAGTTTTATTTATCTTTTTTAAACTATCATTTATCTTATCTTTAACATTATCTATAAGACTAAACAAATTCTTAAATTCATCTTCTTTTAAATAGTCTTTATATTTCTCTTTTAATGTTGATTCTAAAGTCTCAATACTATCTAAATTACTTACTAAATCACCTAAAACTTTAGTTGCATCTTTCAAATAATCTTCTAAAGAGTCAATATAAGTATTACACAAATCTAAATATTTTTCTTTACTAGGATTAACAAGACTTCCTACAACTTTAACAGCAAGATAAGTAGTAAGTACAGTACCTATTACATTTTTTTTATTTTTAAATGCTAAAAAACTACTTAATACCAATAAAGCTGATGTTGCAAAACTTAATTTTTCTTTCTCACTTTTCTCTATATTACTAAAAGCTTTATCTAAATCTAAAGAAGTAGTAATTTCTAACAAATCTAAATTCCTACACATATCTTCTAAATCATAAGCTTTATCTTGAAAGTCTTTTACCTCATCTCTTTTTATATCAACATCATTATAGGTAACATCTAAATCTTTCTCTTTATTAGATATCTCTTTATCTAACAAATCACTTACAATTTCTCTATCATGATATTCTTTATAAACCTGGCTCATTTCTTTAACACTAAGAGGAAACATAATCATGTTTTTAATTATTTCAAATATTTCTCCATTATTGTTTTTTAAAGTCAATGCTTCTTTCTTAACTTTATTTAACTCTTCTACACTAACTATATCAGCGCATCCTACAACTAGCTTATTATATTTTAATAATTCCTCTTTATTTCTTTTTTGTAATTCTTCTAATAGTTTATTACTTTTTTTCTTAGACTTTCCTTTTTTCTTTGCCATAACACCACTGCCTTTTTCAAATATCTATACTATTATACTATAATGTTCTAAATATTACATATAATTTTGTAAATATTTTTTGATAAAGTGGCAAACTAATAATAAAACTAGGCTCCTCCTTCTCTATTTCTTTAACTACTTTTCTAACAAGTTCATTATAATTTTCTTGTTCTAAGAGACTAAATAATATTTTTTGATATTTACTCATTCCTACCGCTTTATCTTTTAAAATATAAGGATCTTTCTCTTTATTATTAATCATTAAATCATTAAAACCCGTATGATATGCTCCTGGCATAATAAGTGATACTTTAATATCTAAATCTTGATATAATAATTCTATTTTCAAAGTCTTTACTAAATTATAAAGATAGATTTTAGATGATGTATAACTACTTAAATATGGTAAAGGATAAAAAGCTGCTAAAGAAGAAGTCACAAAGATTTTACCTTTTTTATTATTATCGTAACAATCCCTTAAAAACTTCTGTAATAGTCTAAAATTACCTTTAATATTAACATCAATATCTTCTTCTAATCTTTCACAAGATATTTCTAAAATACTTCCTCCATTACAAGTAGAAGCATGTAATATTAAGGTATCTATATCTAAAGCCCTAAAATCTATATTATTATTTAACAAATCTAAAACAATAGGAAACATAATAATCTTCTCATCTCTAAGCTTTTCTTCTAACATCTCCTTTTCTTTAAGAGTCTTACATCCAGCATAAACTATATGTCCTCTTACTGCTAATTGTTTTGAAAGAGCATATCCAATATTACTTCTAGCCCCAGTTATTAATATTTTCATAAATCTCATCACCTAATACTAATATACCCAAAAAAGACTTCTTTATTTAGAAGTCTTCTTAAATATAACAAAGGATACACCTTTCTTTTCGTTTTTAACTTTAATATCATAGTTCATTAGTAAAAGAGTTTTTTTGACTATTGAAAGTCCTAATCCAAATTCACCTTTTATACCTTTTCGGAACGGAGTAAAGATTCCTTCAAGGAGGTCATCATCTATATTAGGGCCATCATTATATAAGGTTAAACGGTTATTTTTGACAAGTATTTTTATAGTGGAATCAGCATAACGCATAAAATTAGCTAATAAGTTATCTATAACAGTTTCAAAGTAATCATAAGTACCATAGAATTTACTATTTTTATCATAACTTACAACAAATTTAACATCAGTCCTTCGAAACTTAAATTCTTTAATCGCAGTATCTATAATTTTTTTAATATCAACTAATTCATACTCCACATTTTTATTTTCTTTTAAATAATCTAATTTATTCAAATAAAGAAGTGAATGAACTTTTAATTCAAGCTTATTTGTCTGTTCACTAATAACATCAATTACAGTATTAGCATCTTCTATTTTATCATTATAAGCTTCTATATATGATTTTATTACGGTGAGAGGTGTTTTAAAATCATGTGAAATATTTTGATACATTTGATTACGATATTCCTCTTGATCTTTCAAGGATATTCGCATATCTTCAATAGCCATTTCTAATGAACGCATTTCATCATCAAGTTGAAATGTCAAGGTATGATCATAATTATCATTATCAATATTATCAATTTTATTTTTAAGCTTTTCTATTTTTCTAACAATTAGACTTCCCCAAAGTATTAAGATAAGGGCAATAATTAGAAAAGCAATTATTACTACTGGGAAGACAGCATCTAAGATATCTTGTTTAGTTTTCTCTATATAAGTATCATTGGTAAGAGCTATTTTAGTAACATCATCATTATGGAGTGTATAATAATAATATATTTTATTTTTATATATAAATTTTCCGTAGTTATCGGTAAAAGCATTCATTATATCATCGACATCTTTAAAGTCAATAATATCGTGTATATTATCTGAATAAGCAACTGTATCACCTATTTTATATAGATAGGCTATTTCCGTAGTAATTAAGTCAGTATCTATATCTGATTGGACAAATTCAAGAGGTTCTCTTAAATAACTATAAATATTACGTTCCGCAGATGGAACAATAACTTGAGGTAAAACGATTGATAAAGTAATAAAGAAAGCTAGAAAGACAACTATTATTAATATTAATAACTGATGAGATAGTTTATTAAAGAAATTCATAATTAAGCTGAGAGTCTATATCCGTATCCATAAATAGTATTAACATTTAATAAAGGCATTTTCTTTCTAAGTCTTCTAACTAAATCATCAACCGCTCTATCACTGCCAAAGTAATCAGTACCCCAAATAGCATTTAAGATATCTTCTCTTGAAAAACTTTTATTTATATTTTGAACTAATAACACAAGTAAATCAAATTCTAGAGTTGTAAGTTTAATAGGTTTATCTTTAATACTTACAATTCTCTTATCTAAGTCTATAGTATAATCTAAATAGGTTAAAGTTTTTGTATCACTACTTTGATATACTCGTTTAATAATATTATTAACTCTTAAAACAAGTTCTTTACTAGAATATGGTTTAGTAATGTAATCATCGCTACCTAACTCAAGGCCTAAAATCCGATCCAAATCCTGATCTCGTGCTGATGTAAAGATAACAGGCACAAGTGGATATTTTTCACGAATCGCTTTGATTACATCATAGCCATTGACATCATCTCCTAACATAATATCTAATATCCAGACATTAACATCATTACCTATATAATTAATGGCATCGGCCCCCTTAGTAAAAGTAACAACATCATATCCAGCTTTTTCTAGATACATTTTAACTACAGTCGCTAAATCAGTTTCATCTTCAACTAAACATATTTTATACATAATACCACCTACCCCTAGTATAACATTATTTTTAGACTTTGCCTACAAGGAGGCTATCATCTCCTTTCTTTTTTTATATTTATGTAAAAAAACTATAGTTGTAAACGTAACTTAAACATCTCTACTACATTTACCACTTCCTTTCTTTTACATATTAATCATATCAATTAAAAGTGTATAAAATATAAAAGAATTATGGGAAATTATGGGAAAAGAAAAAATCTAGTATGTTTTTTTATTTACACACTAGATTATACACGGTCTTTCTAGCCTTAGTAGGAATCTGGACGCACAGCGTTGTTATTATTCACATTGTTGTTATTCAAGTTGTCATTCTCATTCCATACATTAGCATTATCATTATTGAAGTCGGCCGGCGCAAAAAACAAGTGGTACAAAGAGCGCCAGACAAGTGAACATCAAGAAGAGTACGTCACATACAGTTTAATCCCCGTAAATGAAAGAGCCGAGGCAAATGAGGAGTCATTTGCCTCATTCTATCTAAGAAATTACATATGGATTACTAGCAGTTCCATCTCCAGATGTAAATCCGTTATCAGTTGTCACATTGATAACTGGACGCACGGCGCTGTCACTATCCACATTGTCGTTACACAAGCCGTCATACTCAATCCCGACATAAGCACCACCACTATCGAAGCCGGCCGGCGTCATTGTCCAATAATAGTTCATATCTCCATTTGCATCTGGATTTAAATAACTATTTCCTGTAACACCTAATGATTCTCCTGCATATACAAGTTCATCTGCTGTTATAAGCCCAGCTTTTAATCTATAACTTCCTCCATAACTTTCATTAGTACTTGGACATATAAAACTTGGTTCATTATTCTTTGTATAATTTGTCATACTTTGACCTAATCTATCATAGCTTGCAAACAATTTAAATTCTCCCATATCTGGAAAGCCATAATCAGTTTCCTCTTTTAAGCCACTACTATCGCTACAGAATCTTCCTCCTATTACTTTACTATCGTAACTACTATTTCCTAACACATTATTATACCAGGTATCTACTTCTTTCTTTATAAATGAATCTGTTCCATTATCATAGGTATATCCTGCATATTTTGGATCATTATAATTTAGATTATATGGTACTACTCCTACTGCATATGAATGGGCTAAATCACTACTATCTGAATTTGTACTCGTTCCATTATAGATTAATCTTAAGCTTCCATCCCCATTTACTCTTATTATCTTCCAGTACATCTTATCTCCTGCATTGGCAAGCTTTACTTGGGTACAACTATCTGATTGCCAAGCTGTTTCTTGACAACTTTCTAAACTTTGGTAATAAAGTCCCTCACTATCTTGATACACATAATAATCACTTGTATATTCTCCAAATTGAACGTTGTTGTTATTTACATTTCCTCTATAATAATAACTTACACCATCCTCATCTTCACTTGCAAAAATTCCACTTATTGCATATTCTGGATTGGGATCTGTCATGCCATCATCTTCATCATTAGGATCATATTGTACCCCATTACTGGCATAGTTAAACATACTTGTTTTTTCTTCTTGTACTTCATTATCCTCTAATATCTCTTGCGTAGTTAAAGGTACATATTTATCTCCATCTTTACCATAGACATTTACTTTTACACTAAATTGTAATCCTCCTCCATCTCCTTGAGGATTATAAGATTCATCTACATACATCCTAAGTCTATAAGTATTACTTTCACTACTACTCATACTACTTGTATATAAACTCATTTCACCATTAGGCCTTCCTGTATAATCATTTGATGTATTCTCTTCATTATATACTTCTGGAGTCATTAACTCTTCTTCTGTTCCATCTTCTTTTATTCTTGTTAAATATAGTTTTATATACTTTCCATCTATAGTGCCTTCTCCAACTTCTTTAGCACTTATTTCATAGTTGATATTTACATTTCCTACAATCGTACTACTTACAGTAAAATCAAAATACTCTCCAGGATTTAATCTTTTCTTTCCTGTCTTATCAGTAGTTGGTAATGCCCCTGTTAAACTAATAGTATTACTACTTTCAGTATATTCCATAGTAATAGAACCTGTTGTTATTGTATTTACTTTTTGGCCTACTCCAGTAAACCTAAACGCTGCATAACTTACTCCTATTAAAGCTATTACTAATAGGAGCATTAATCCTACTATAATTATCTCTTTTCTTGCTTTTGCCATATTCATTCTCCTTACTACTTAATATAACCAATTAGATATCTTTAATACATATATCCTATCTATTACTGATTATATATCAATTAATAAAGACAATGCAAGTACCTTATTTGTATTTTCCTCTTCTTTAATGTAAAATATAATTATAGAAAGGAACTTATTATGAAAACTATTATTAATAAAGAAACATATGAAGTAACTATTAAAAACTCTAAATTTATAGGTGTTATTATCCCAATAGAATCTACATTAGATATTAAAGATAATCTAAATAAACTAAAAGAAGAATATAAAAATGCCACTCATTACTGTTACGCTTTTAAATTAATAAATGATAAAGGATTTAGTGATGATAGAGAACCTAATAAAACAGCAGGTATCCCTATTTTAACTATTATTGAAAGTGAAGACTTAGTAAATGTCTTAGTAGTAGTAATAAGATATTTTGGTGGTATTAAATTAGGACCTGGAGGCCTAATAAGAGCTTATTCTTCTACTACTAAAGAAGTTATTAATAAATGTACTAAGGTAGATTTAATTAAAGGATATATCGCTTCTATTACCTTTAATTATTCTAAAGACAAAGAAATAAACTATCTACTAAAAAATAGTATTATAAAAAATAAAGACTATAAAGAAGATTGTACTTATATAATAGAAGTAACTAAAGATATATTAGATTCACTAAAACAAGTATCAACTATAAACTATTATAAAGAGAAAATAATTCCTAAATTAAACTAGGAATTATTTTTATTTAAGTATTTTTCATTATTACTTTTAATCATTTCTATATTATCACTACTAGTCTTAACAGTAACTTTATACTCAGTTAATTTATCATAATTATAGACTTTACCATCTTTAATATCATTACTAATTCTATCTAATACTTTATTAAAACTAACTTCTTTAGGACTATCTTCATAAACTAATAGATTATTATTATGTACTTCAATCTTTATATTATTTTCTATTAAATAATCATAGTAAGTTACATCTACTTCAACCTTATCAGTTAAACTATCATCTCTAACATACTCTATATCATTATAATAATATCCTATAGTCTTAAAATCACTTGTCATAGGAATTACTTCTTTTATCTCTTTAGTTTTAACATCTTTAGGAAGACTATCAACATAAGTAATAGAGAAAAACTCATAAGCAAAGATAATAGAACCTATAATAACGATAATAAGTGATATAAGTAAAGTAATCATTACTCTTTTATAGTTATTTTTATAATTAATGACAAAATTAAGTGGTACTTCAAAGCATATTGAACAAATTATAAGTCCTGCTATAGTCCATAAAAGTACTCCTATTAAAGGTAATCCTTTAAAGACAAACAAAACTAGAAAACCAAGCATAACAGCTGATATTACTATACAAATTAAAGGAGCGACTAAAAAACATACTACAAAGAATTTAATGATATATATTATTATCTTAGCTAGAAAACTTGTAAAATGATTACTATTACTGTCTTTAATAATTACTTTCTCTACTTCTTCTACTCTTTTTTCTTTAACTTTTTCTACTATCTCTTTATCAGATTCTTCTTTTATTTTAATCCTATCTAAATATTTTATTTTTATAACATAAATAAAGATAACTATAGAAAATATACTATATAATATATCTACTATTAACCTAAAAATATTATTTAAGGTAGGTCCAATATAACCTATATCATACAAAAGCCCATTACCTATTAAACTTTCAATCAATTCTTTAGGAATAGTACCTACTAATATAATTAATATTAAAATAAATATTGTTACTAAAAAACCTATTATCTCTTTAAAACTCATACTTTCAAAAAGACAAACTATCTTTTTCATTAGCATATTAAATTTACCTAACATATCTTTAGTATTAATAGTTACATCCTTCTCATGTTTCTCATCTTTCAAAGAAACATCTCCATTTACTAAAGTATCCATATCTACATTAAAGATTTTACAAATAGATATTAATTTATCCATCTCTGGATAAGTAACACCACTCTCCCATTTAGACACAGACTGTCTCGTTACATCTAACTTTTCAGCTAGTGCTTCTTGACTCATATTTTTTTCTTTTCTTAATTTTTGCAAATTACTAGCAAAATTCATATTTCTCACCTCATGTCAAATTTACCAAAATAATTAGTTGCGTCCCACCAATTTCTAGTTAATTAGTGTAACTTTCCGGTTGCATTTACATATTTTTCAAAGAAAAAAGACTAGTTTTACTAGTCCCTTGGCATCCAAGCTACTATTTCATCTAGATTATGATAACCAACTTCTTTTTTAACTAAAGTACCATTTTTATATACTTCCATTGTAGGTACACTCATAATTCCATGACTTCTAGTTAATTCTTCAAATTCATCAATATCTACTTTAACTATTTTTATTCTAGGAAATTTCTCAGCAATTTCTTCTAAAACTGGACTTAACATTTTACAAGGTCCACACCAAGTAGCATAAAAATCTACTAAGACATCTCCTTCTTTTATTAAATCTTGAAAATCATCTGCATTCTCTAAATAATTCATAACTATTCCTCCCTATATTTATCTAATACACTATCAAGTCCTGATATCTCATCAAGCTTACCTGTCTTTTTAAGATTATCCATAAAATCTGTAGAAACAACATCATATTTTAACATAATATCAATTACTTTCAAATCATTAGCATTTCTATCATCTTCACTAGATAAACTAAGTACATCTTCTATTGCATAGTTAAGTCCACCCAAGGTATCTTTTAGTACTGGCGTATCATTAACAATAAATTTTCTAACAGAAGAGTCCATAAACAATTCACTACCACTAAGTGGAATAGATAGAACTGTTAAAAAGATAAACATAAGTATATACCCTTCAATCAATCCTACCACAAAGCCTAATAATTTATTTGGTAGAGCAAGTATTATTGTTGCATTAATAATTCTACTAAATATTCCAGTAACATCAATTAATATTTGTAATATTAATCTAAGCACTATAACTATTAAAAGAAATGCTATTAATTGATAAAATATGATATTTAAACTTATAAGATTTCCTAATGGTATCCTAAGATTAAAAAATGGTAAATATTCACAAAAGAACCCCGCTAAAACATCTTTTAAGAAGAAAGCAATAACAAAGATAACTATTGTTCCTACAATTATAACGAGTTCTTTTAATATTCCTCTTTTACTTCCTAAAAGGCCACAAGATAAAATAAGCAAGATAATAACTACACTAAATATATTAGGACTCATAACATCACACTCCTATATTTATTATAAACTATTTTTTTAAACTATGCTATAATATTTTTTAAGGAGAGATAAATTTATGAACGTAGTTATTAAAGTTAATGATGAAGTAAAAAAGAAAATGCTTGAGTATTATAAAGATAAAATGCGTGATAAAAAGATTCCATATGTTGTTTTCCAAGCAAAAGATGAAGATACTGTTATTACGATGTATGAGTCAGGCAAAGTTATGTTTCAAGGAACTAGCGCTGATGTTGATGCTGCAATGTGGGGAACTTTTTTATCTAATACAAAGGAAGAACAAGAAAAACAGAAAGAAAAAGATTCTATATATCATAATTGTTCTTCTGTTGGTAGTGATGAAGTAGGAACAGGAGACTATTTTGGACCTATTGTTGTAACTGCTACTTATGTAAGTAAAGAAAATGTCAAATTCTTAGAAAATTTAGGTATAAGAGATTCTAAAAAAGTAACTGATGACTTTATTTTAAAAGTAACACCAGAACTAATCAAAAAGATTCCTTATCGTAGTTTAATTTTAACTAACAAAGAATATAATGAAAAATATAGTAAAGATATTAATATGAATAAGATTAAAGCTATTATGCATAACAAAGTACTATATCAGATAATGCAGGAATTAAAACCAGAAGTTGATTATATAATTGTTGATGAATTTGCAAGAGAAAAAAGATATTATGAGTATATTAAGGATGTTCCTAATATTCAAAGAGGAATTACTTTTGTCCAAAAAGCCGAAGATAAGAATCTTGCTGTTGGCGCAGCATCTATTATTAGTAGATATATATTTTTAAAAGAATTTGATAAACTTTGTGATGAAGTAGGCCTACCTCTACCTAAAGGAGCAGGAGCTAATGTTGATAAAATTGGTGAAGAGTTAGTTGATAAGTTTGGAGAAGAAAAGTTAAAAGATGTAGCAAAATACAATTTTAAAAATACTCAAAAGATATTAAAGACTCTAATATTTTAAGTAACAAAAAATTATTAGTTACAATGTAAAAGCTTATAGAAAAAATCTATAAGCTTTTGCCTTTTTGCTTTTCAAGTTCTTCTTTTAACATATCACTAACTAATAAATTATTCATACTAGCTTCTATAGTTAAGTCTCTATATTTTTTATTGTTATAATAAAGAGGTTCAGGAGAATAAATACCCACTGCCAACACTTTCCTATCTCTTTCAAATCTTTTTAAATAAGGAATATACCTATCAACATATTCAATTTGTTCATTTGTTAACTCTATAGGTAAATATAAAATACATCCTAAAATTTCAAAAGGGGTTCTTAAAAATTCCATTGAAATATAACCCCTACTAATTAATCCTAACGCCGATGATTCATTACTAGTAAAAGATAAAGGAATATTATATTTACTTGCAAATATTTTATATCCTTGCATATGATTCCGTAAAGGAGAATATTTATAATTAAATATCTCCTCACCGTTCATATCAATTATTCTAAGTAAATCAAAATTCAAGATTAAAACTCACAATTACCAGGTGTTCTTGGATATGGTATAACATCTCTTATATTTTCAACCCCTGTTAAATAGATTAAAAGTCTTTCAAAACCCATACCAAATCCAGAATGAACACAACCACCATATTTACGTAGATTAATGTACCAATCAAGTTCTTCTTTATCCATACCTAACTCATCCATACGAGCGACTAGCTTTTCATAATCTTCTTCTCTTTGAGAGCCACCCATTATCTCACCTGCTCCTGGTACTTCAAGATCAACTGCTGCGACAGTTTCACCATCAGGATTTTGTTTCATATAGAAAGCTTTAATATCTTTAGGCCAATCGGTAATAAATACTGGTCCATCAAAATATTCTGTAATATATTTCTCATGTTCTTTAGCAATATCTTCACCTTGAATAGGTTCAAACTCCCACTTAACATCTGCTTTCTGTAATATATCTATTACCTCTTTATGTGTAACTCTAGTAAACTTAGATTTAACTAATTTATTTAACTTATCAAGTAGGCCTTTCTCTACAAATTTATCTAAAAATTCCATTTCATCTTTACAGTGCTCTAAGACATAACTAACTACATATTTTAACATTTCTTCCATTATTTCCATATCGCCTTCTAAGTCACAGAAAGCAATTTCAGGCTCTATCATCCAAAACTCGTTAGCATGTACTTTAGTATTAGAGTTCTCTGCTCTAAAAGTAGGACCAAAAGTATAAGTCTTCTTATAAGCAAGAGCGAATGTCTCTGCTTCTAGTTGTCCTGATACTGTTAAGGAAGCAGGTTTAGAAAACATATCTTTACTATAATCAACTTTACCATCAACTTTTGGAACATCCTCTAAATCAAAACAAGTAACATGAAACATCTCTCCTGCTCCTTCACAGTCACTAGCTGTAATTAATGGAGCATGAAAGTAAACATAGTCTCTATCTTGAAAGTACTTATGAATAGCATAAGCTGCTACACTTCTAACTCTAAATACTGCTTGAAACAAGTTAGTTCTAGGTCTAAGATATGCTTGTTCTCTTAAAAACTCACGTGAGTGTTTCTTAGGCTGTATTGGATAATCCTCTGGACACTCTCCTAATAATATAACCTCCCTAGCTTGTACTTCAAAAGGTTGTCCTTCTTTAGGTGATTTAACTACTACACCTTTTACTTTAATAGCACTACCAACATGATATTTTTGTATTTCTTCAAAATCTTTTAAACTATTATCATAAACAACTTGTATATGTTTAAAACAAGTTCCATCAGAAAAATCTATAAAACCAAATTCTTTTTGTTTCCGATGATTTCTAATCCATCCTTCTAACACTACATCTTTATCCATAAATTCATCAATCTTATCATATAATTCTTTTGCATCCATCTTTTTTCCTCCTCATATTCAAATAATAAAAGACTCCATCCTAACAAAGGGACGAAGTCTATATCCGCGGTACCACCCAATTTATCATATTAAATGATCACTTTAAAAGATAACGGTTTAACCGGCTTATTCTACTTAATTTCTTTAAGCGCTCCTGAATGTTATTCACTATTTAACTCTATTCATTTCCACCTACCATGAACTCTCTTTTAAAAGTTATAAATAGTTACTTCTTTCCATCAACACTTTGAATATATTAAAATTCTACTATTAAAATATCCAATTGTCAAATACTTATACTATTTTTTTACTTTAGATACACTAAGTTTATTATTTACAAAACTTTCTACATCTTCTATATTGTTAGTTATATTAGTAAATGGTAAAGCATCTACAATCGCTTCCTCATAATCTTTATACCTAGAATCTAAAATAGAAACAATACCTTTATCTGTAGAGCATCTAATAAGTCTTCCAGCACCTTGTTTCAATTTAATAAGCATCTCTGGTAAATAAACTTCTTTAAGACCATCTCTAAAATGGCTTGCTTTATCTTCAATAATAGGATTTACAACAGGAAATGGTAATTTAGTAATAATAACATTTTCTAAAGCTTCTCCTTTAATATCAACACCTTCAAAAAATGTTCCAGTTGCAAATAATACAGATGTAACATCTTCTTTAAAAGTATTTTTCAAAATATCAATATTAACATCATCATCCTGCAACATAATATTAAAATCATACTGTTCTCTAGTTACTATGTCATATACTCTTTTCATATCTGCTTTTGAAGTAAATAAAACCAATGTCCTGCCATCAGTAATCTTAACTAATTCTGAAACCTTATTAGCAATACTATTTAAATAAAGATCATGATCTAAACTTTTTGGAGATATACAATCATCGCTAAAATAAAGAAGACTATTATTATCATAATCATAAGGTGACGCTTGTGAAAACTCTTTGACAACTGAGATACCATTTATATTATTAAGTCCCAAATTATTAGCAAAATAATTGTAATTATCTTTAGTAGTAGTCATAGTAGCAGAAGTAAAAACTTTACCATATTTATTATTACTTAAAAGTTTTGCAGCTTCTTTATAAATATCTTTTTTTACATATTCTAGATTAATATGATCTTTAGTACTAGATATGAAAGAGACAAAATAAATATTTTTACTATTATCACTTATCATATCTTTAAATATATCAATATAGTTTTTTAAAATAGAAACATAATTAATAAGCTTTTTATCAAAATATTTATATCTATTCGTTTCACTTATTAAATACTCTAATTGCTTTATCAAAATAATTATTTCTTCTTTTAATTTGTCAGATATATCAAAACCACTTGTTTCTTCATCAAACATTTCAACATATCGTTTAGCATTTTTACGATACTTATATTTAGCTTTAGTACTAATCATCCTAAAAACTTTATTTAAAGATAGAATCAAACGATTATCGGTTAAAACATCACTATCATCATATATCATAAAACTAATTTTTAATATAAGTGATTCTATTTTATTTTTATTCATACTTTCTTTATAAGAATTTCTAATTTTAGCTTCTAAATTATGAGCCTCATCTACTATTAAAATAGATGGATCTTGTAAAATTAAATCATTATTATCTCTTTTTAAAGCTTCTACTAACAAATCATGATTACAAATAACATATTTTGCCTTAGGAAAAGCTTTACGTTTAAGCATATATTTACAATCATTTTTATATAAACAGTTAGTACAATTTACATAATTAACATTTATATTGTTCCATATTTTATTAGGTATATCACCATAATCATCTTTATCAATAAATCCTTTAACAACATTACGTTTAATTTCTTGTAAATCTCCATTATCCTTATCTCTTTTTAGTTGTTCATCTAATCTTTTCTTACAAATATAATTATTACGTCCTTTAGCAATAATAAAAGGTATATCTATATCTAACATCTTAGATAATTTATTTATTTCTTCTTTAAGTTGTTCTTGTAAAGCAATAGAAGAAGTTGATATTATAAAACCTTTAAAATTATCTTTATTTTTACTTGCATATAACAAAGGAATTAAATAACCCCAAGACTTACCAATACCAACTCCAGCCTCTATTAAAAGAATTTCTCTATTTCTTAAAGCATCTAAGACATCTAAAGCCATAGTTGCTTGTCCTTCACGATATTCAACATTCTTTTTACCACGTAAATTTTCAAAGAAAGAATCTATCTCTTGATAAAGCTTATAATCAAATTTACTCTCCTCTTTCCAAATACTCATAATAACCCCCTTTATATGTCTTATCTTAAAACTTTAGTCTTTTCATCTTCTTGTGTTAAATTATTATAACTACCACCACTTATATATTTAGCATAATTAACATAAGCATAATTTCTATCAACAAATCCTTCTATACCACTACATGTACCAGTCTGTGAAAATTGATACATTCCATAACTACCATTATAAGTTATATCACATAACTCATCATTATTAACAGTTTCAGACTCAGGACTATATTTATATTTAGCAATCCAAACAGCATATTCATTAGATAATTCTCCGGTTGAATCAATGGCATTTAGACCATTTTCATTAGAATATATACCACAGTAATATCCATGTTCTTCTAAAACACTAGCCCATGCTTTAAAGTTCTTAACTATCTGTTCTGGATTATCTTTAAAGAACTCTTGTGATGATACTTTCTTACCATCTTCATCATATAAAGGTTCTCCTTTTATTGGCTCAATATCATAATAAATAGGCCATGTTGGATTAATATTATATTCCTTAGCAAATTTTAAGAATTTATATGCCTCTATTCTAGCTTGTTCTTCTGTAACAGCACGTGAATATATATAAATACCGTAAGGAATATTATTTTTTTCACAACCATTAATATTTCTTAAGAAATGTTCATCCAATTTTTCAAGTTTACCTTCTAAAGCATCTCCGTCTTTCTGATAACTCATATTATAAGCATCATACATCCTTATAATAACATAATCAACATCTGTATTTTTAACCTCTTTCCAATCTATTTTACCTTGATGTTCTGATACATCTATCCCAGTATAAACAGACTTTTCTTCTTGTTCATCTAATTTTTCCTCTGTAGTATATTTAGAAGTATCTTCTCCCATTAATTCAAGATATAATTGATATGCTAAAGAAGAATTGCGATTCATAATCTCCTCATATTTAGCATCAGTAAGTTCCAAAGTTATATTAAGAATATCCCCTGCTACTATTGCATCACTAGTAAGATTATTCTCATTCTTAATAGCATCTATACTAGTACCTAAATATCTAGCAATAGAAGATAAGTTCTCACCCTTTTCTATAATATAATCAACTGTTTTCGTAGTAGTTGAATTAAGCGAAAATATCTCTACTTCTTTACCATAATTACCAGCGATAGTTTTATCACTTCTAAGAGCTCTATCCATTCTAATTAAAGCATCTTCTGACAAACCAAATTCTTCACTTATAGATTCTTTTGTATCCCCCACTTGAATAGTATAAACTTGATAATTATCGGCATTATCTAAATCTGTTTTAATTGTAACTTCTTGTCCTTCTAATAATGTATCATCTAAATCTTTATTCCATTTCTTTAAATCTTTAATATCAATATCTAATTTATCAGCAAATTCTTCCATAGTTGTATCTTCTTTAGTAACTAAAGTTATTTTTTTAGACTCATTAATTAAATAGGCAACTCCCCCAATTGCCATAGTTGATATAATTGCAACAGGTATTATTTTATATCTAGTTTTCATAAAAACTACCCCCTTTTAAAGTAGCATCATTATATCACAAAATTAAGTTTTTGTCAAAAAATATGTTACAAATGGTACATCTTTTGATTAAAAAAATACTTATAATTTCTGTTTCACTTGCTTATTATGTTCCACCATGCTTTCATAACTAGAATCACTAAATTTCAATTTTTTTATTCTCTTCATATCAATACCATATATTTTTTCATAAATAAATTCTATATCTAATGCTGTAACATCATTAAGGCTATACCCCAATTTATTTAATGTATTAATAACATCTCTATCGCTCTTTCCTTCTACTTCTGCATAAACAGGTATTAAAGGCCAAGAATCAATAGAAATTTCTGTATTATCTAATATAAATACTTTACGATAATTTTCTTGATAATTACTTGCTATGAATCCTAATTTATTTAAAATCTCATTAGTAACATCAAAGTCATCAACCTCTACTTCTAACGCTCCAGTTTCATCTATGGCATTTCTATCCTTTATTTCTTTAATAGTCAAAGTAGTTTTTTCCCCATTTGTTCTAAGATATATCCACTTATTAGGAATAACGGGATTAAAATCATAAACAAATCTTCTTTGTAGAAATTCATCTTGTTTAACTGCTCCCTTATTTAGTATATGACTAATAAAATTCTTCTCATCAATCTCAAGTATTGTTACTTTTTTTTCGTTTGACATATTATTCCTCCATTTATTCATATTATATAACAAAGCCTTATAATTTAAAAGAATTAATTAATTAATAAACAAAAAAATAATAACCAAGTACTTATCATAAGAAAACTTAGTCATTATTTTTATCATTAGATATCACTAATCATTATTATTTGTAAAACTTACAAATCTATCAATCTCACTATCATCTAAATCTGTTTTAGATAATGATTCAAACAATTTCTTTTGATCTCTTGATAATCTTTTAGGTGTAACTACTTTAAAGATAACATACATATCTCCTACTTTTCTACTTGTAGAATCTTTTATTCCTTTACCTTTAAGTCTTTGTTTATCACCACTATCAATACCACTACTTATAGTAAGTTTAACGTTACCATAAATAGTAGGTATTTCTTTCTTACATCCTAGAACTGCTTCAGCCATATTTATAGGTACTTCCAAATAAATATCAAGTCCATCTCTTTTAAAATATTTATGCTCTTTTATATGAAACTCTAAGTATAAGTCACCTGATGCTCCACCATTTTCACCACTGTTTCCTTTACCCGGTACTCTAAGTCTTTCTCCATTATCGATACCACTAGGTACACTAACAGTAATAGTCTTACGAGCTTTAACACTTCCTTTACCGTGACATTTACTACATACTTCTCTATAAGTTTTACCTTTACCACCACACTCTGGGCAAGTAGTTTTTGTCATAAAAGAACCAAGGATTGTTCTTTGTTCACTAGTTATAGTCCCACTACCATGACATCTACTACATGTCTCTTCATGGAAACCACCTTTACCATTACACTTATCACATTCTGCTACAACATCTAAATCAAAATCTTTCTCACATCCAAAAACAGCTTCTTCAAATGTAAGATCAACTTGCATTAAAATATCAGAGCCTCGTCTTGTTCTACTACTACTTCTTCTACTACTAGAGCCACCAAAACCAAAACCTGCCCCAAATAAATTATCAAAAATATCACCTAAATCACTAGCATCGAAACCAAATCCTGCTCCATTAAATCCACCAAAGCCAGAACCAGCTCCGTTTCCATTTACACCAGCATGACCAAATTGATCATATTGCCTACGTTTATTATCATCAGAAAGCACTGAATAAGCTTCTTGTACTTCTTTAAATTTCTCTTCAGCATTCTCTTCTTTACTTATATCAGGATGATATTTCTTAGCAAGTTTCCTAAAAGCACTTTTTATTTCATCTTTACTAGCACTTTTAGAAACTCCCAACACTTCATAATAATCTCTTTTCGTTGCCATAACTTCACTTCCTCTCTTTTTAACTATTTATTAGTTAATGATGCAAATTTCTCTAATGTTTCCTTAAACATTTCCATTGTTTCGTCAAATACTTTTGTATCAGTTAAATCAATATCTATTATTTTTAACACTTCTAATGGATAATCTCTTCCTCCACTCTTTAAGAATTCTATATATTTTTCTTTAAATTTAGGAGTATTATTCAAGATATTTTTAACAATATAACTTGCAATAGATAATCCCGTTGCATACTTATAAACATAAAATGGTGTATAGAAATGAGGAATTCTCAAAGCTTCATATCTAACTTCATCATCAACAACTACATTAGGACCAAAATATAATTTATTTAATTCATAGTAATAATTACAAATATTATCACTAGTTAATATTTCTCCCTTATCAGTTAATTCATGTATATATTTTTCAAACTCTGCAAACATAGTTTGTCTAAAGATTGTCGCTTTAAACAAATCAAGACGTTCATTTAAAATAGCAATCTTCTCATCTTCTGAATCAGCATTCTCTTCCATATAATATGATAGTAATAATTCATTTACAGTAGATGCTATTTCTGCTAAGAAGATAGGATAAGAAGAATTTTCATAAGAATTATAGTGATTAGAAAAATATGTATGCATAGAATGTCCTAATTCATGAGCTAAAGTAGATACATCATTATATTCACTAGTATAATTAAGTAATACAAAAGGTTTAGTATCATAACTTCCTGATGAATAGGCTCCACTTCTTTTATTAAGATTAGGATATTTATCAATATATCCTTCCTTAAAAGCTTTATCTAACTCTCTACTATATTCATCACCTAAAACACTTAATGCATCACTAACTAATTTTTCTCCCATATCAAAACTATATTTTTTATCGATATCGTTAACTACTTGTGCATAACCATCATATAGATGAAATTCATCTAATCCTAACATTTTTTTCTTCACATCAAAGTATTTATAAAGAGTAGGCAAATTATCATGTACTACTTTAATTAGGTTATTATATAGATTAACTGGAATATAATCATCAAACAAACTTGCTTCAATACTTGAATTATAGTTTTTCAATTTACAAGATACAGATAAAGCTTCACAAGTAGCAGCTAAAGTAGAAGTTAAAGTGTTTTTAAAGTTACCATATACTTTATGATAATTAATAAAAGCATCTTTTCTTACTCTTCTATTTTTTGAATATAGTAAAGCACTATAATTACTAGAAGTAAGTTCTATTTCTTTATCATTTTCATCTTTAATATTGCCAAACTTCATATCTGTATCCATTAAATAATCTGCTGTATCACTACTACTATCTAAAACTTTAGAATAAGCTGATATTATATGTTCTTCTTCTTTAGATAAAGTATGTTCTTTATATCTTAAGATATCTAATATTGTATGTCTATAATCTTTAAGTTCTTCTTCTTTATCAAGATAACTTATAATAGCCTCTTTATCTTTTTCAAGGATCATAGGAACAGCAAAAGATGTAGCTTCATTATAATACTGATATAAGTTATTAATTTTACCATAAAGTTCTTGATAAGTAGAGTTTCCTGTATCTTCATCATATTTACGAGCTGAATATGTAGATAGTTTACCCATTAATCTAGAAGTATCACTATCAAGTAAAAGAAAATTCTTAAACTCTGTACTATTATTTAAAAATGTACCTTGCATTTCTTTTAGTTTACTAATATTACTTTTAGCAAGGTCATAGTCTTTATTATATTCTTCTAGCGATTTATAGATACTTTCCAAATCCCATTTATCTACTTCTTTTA
>CALWAJ010000003.1 GCA_944373065.1 uncultured Bacilli bacterium | reverse complement strand
TAACTACGCCGTGCGTCCAGTTATCAATCTGACAACTGAAAACTGTACACTAACAGGCGATGGAACACTAGATAATCCCTATATGTTAGAAGAAGTAGAGCCTACAAATAGTTATAAAGGGAAAGTAACAATAGAAGTGGGAAGTAGTATAGATGATGTTAATGCTTTTTGAAGAAGAGTTAGATTTAAGTGGAGTTACATGGACAGTAAAAGATGAAAGTATTGCTAAAATAGAGAATGGAAAGATAATAGGGTTAAAGAATGGAACAACAGTAATAACAGGAGTAGGAAGTGATGGAACAAGTTATGAAATAGAAGTAACGGTAATAAGCAATCCTACTACAAACAGTGCTTTATATATAGGAATAGGACTTATCTTAATACTAATACTTGGAACAGGTGCATATATAACTTATAGAATAAGAAGTGTTGTAAATAGATAATTGTTATTATAATGAAAGAATAGTGAAGAGTTACTATTCTTTTTCTTTTAACCTTGAACTTATTATAAAAAAATGCTAAACTAGTTTTAGTAATTGTAGTGAGGTGATAATATGAATGATAAAACAAGATTATTTAAGTTAGTTAGTGATGATCAGGCTGCTGTTCATAAAACTTTGCTTGAAGTCTATAATTCATTGAAAGAAAGAGGATATAACCCTACTAATCAGATTGTTGGCTATTTAATTAGTGGTGATTTGGGTTATATTTCTAGTTATCAAGATGCAAGAAGTAAGATTAAAACTATCGATCGTAGTAAGATTGTTGAAGTTTTAGTGACTAGTTTTTTGAATAAATAATGAGATATTTGGGACTAGATTTAGGTACTAAAACTATAGGACTTGCTATTAGTGATAGAACTGGTTTGATTGCAACTTCTTATAAAGTATTACATCATGATAATAATCCTAAAGACTGTTTTGATGAATTAAAAGAAATCATTGAAAAAGAAAAAATAGAAGCTTTAGTTTTAGGATTACCTAAAAATATGAACAATACTTTAGGTGATAGAGCGAAAGAGACTCTTTTATATAAGAGCTTTTTAGAAAATAATTTATCTATCCCTATTTATCTAGAAGATGAAAGACTTACTACTAAGAGTGCTGAATATTACTTGATAGAAGGTAATACTAGCCGTAAAAAGCGTAAAAAAGTTATTGATAAAGTGGCTGCTACAATTATATTACAATCATTTTTAGATAGGAGAAAATAATATGAATGAACAAAATCAATTTAAATTAAAAGATGAGTTTGGTAATGAGACTTTATATGACGTTTTATTTACTTTTGATAGTGATGAGACTAATAAGAGTTATATTGTATATACAGATAATAGTTTAGATGATCAAGGTAATGTCCAAGTTTATGCTAGTGTTTATTATCCAGGTACTGGTTCTACTAAGTTAGATCCTATTGAGACAGATAAAGAATGGCAATGGATTGAGAAAATTCTTGAAACTATTCAAGAAGAGGTTAGAAAACAAACAGAGACAGAAGAATAATGATTGGGGTTGGCAGTTAGATAATGAAGAAGATAAGAATATTGGCGATTATTTTAGGATTATTAGGACTTGTTTTGATTTCTTCTTTTATTTATTATGAATATAATGCTAGTCCTGTTGATAAAAGTAGTGATGCGAAGATTGAAGTAGTTATACCTAGTGGGATGAGTACTGATAATATTGCTATAACCTTATATGATAAAGGCTTAATAAAAAGTAAATTTTTCTTTAAGATTTATTTAAAATTAAATAATGCTTCTAGTTTGAAAGCATCTACTTATCTTTTGTCAAAGAATATGACTATGGAGGAAATTGTTAAAGTATTAGAAAGTGGTAATAGTGAAAATGGAGATGTTATTAATTTAACATTTAAAGAAGGACAAAATATTAGAGATTATGCTAATATTATTGAAGAAAATACTTCTATTACTGCTGATACCTTTTTGGCAAAAGTAAAAGATACTAACTTTTTGAATCAGTTAATTAGTGAATATTGGTTTTTAACTGAAGATATATTAAATCCAGAGATTTATTATCCTTTGGAAGGATATTTATTTCCTGATACTTATCAATTTGTTAAGACTGATTTAACTAGTGAAGATATTATTAGAACTCTTTTGGATGAAGAAGAGAAGAAACTTTCTTCTTATAAAGAAGCTTTATCTAATTCAAATATACATAGTATTATAACATTAGCTAGTATGGCTGAGTTAGAAGGAGTTAAAGATGAAGATAGAAAGTTAATCGTTAGTGTCTTTAATAATAGGCTTAATAGAGGTATGAACTTAGGAAGTGATGTTACTACTTATTATGCCTTTAATGAAGCGATGGATTCTGATTTAACTACGGAGATGTTTAATACTTATAATCCATACAATACAAGAAGTGCAGAAATGGCTGGAAGATTACCAGTTGGTCCTATTTGTAATCCTTCTTTATCTAGTATAGAAGCAGCAATAAATCCTACTGATAGTGATTATTTATATTTTGTGGCTGATAAGAATAGAAATGTTTATTTTACGATGAGTGCTAGTGAACATGAAGAAAAAGTAGCAGAGTTAAAAGAAAATGGTGATTGGATATGGTAAATGATAAGTATAGTAAAATAAAACAAATAAAAGAATATGCTTTAGTTAATAAAATACCTATTATGCAAGATGAAGGAATTGATTTTTTGACAACCTTTATAATAAAGCATCAAATTAAACATGTTCTAGAGTTAGGTACAGCGATAGGATATTCGGCTATTATGATGGCTTTGTGTAGTCCGGATTTAAAGATTACTTCTATCGAAAGAGATGAAAAAAGATATTTAGAAGCGTTAAAAAATATTAAAGAATTACATTTAGAAGATAGAATAACCTTAATATTTAATGATGCTTTAAACGTTAAAATAGATGATAGTTTTGATTTGATATTTATAGATGCTGCTAAGTCACAAAATATTAAGTTCTTTGAATTATTTGAGAGAAACTTGAAAGATAATGGTTATATCATTACTGATAATATGTATTTTCATGGCTTAGTTCAAAAGAATGAAAAAGAGATAGTTAGTCGTAATGTTAGAGGAATCGTTAGAAAAATTAAGAATTATATATCCTTTCTAAAAGATAACGATAAATACGATACAACTATTTATGATGTTGGTGATGGTATTGCTGTTAGTTCTAAGAAATAGAGGTGTTTTTTATGGTTTATGTTTTAGCGACTGCTGATGCTTGTAGTGATTATGCTTTAGCGAATATTTTAGCGCTTACACAGACAGCTTTTCAAATTATTTGTATAGCAGTTCCAATTATTTTACTTATAAGTATAGTTCTTACAATTATTTCTATTGTAACGACACCTGATCAAAAGGGAATTATAAAGAAAATACTTGTAAAAGTTATAGCAGCGATAATTGTTTTCTTTTTACCTACACTTGTAAATATTTTAATGAATTGGTTACCTGATAATGAAGATGGTATCAATATTACTTCTTGTTGGCAGAAAGCTATTGAAACTAAAAATACAATGAATTAATTACTTGTTAAAATAAATATAATTAGTGTATAATTGTTTTTAAAGAATAGAGGTGTTGCTATGAGTCATATCTATACTGGACTTGATATAGGTAATGGAGAAGTTAAAGTAGTTGTAGTTAATGCTAGTGATAATAGATATTTTGTTTTAGCAACTACTTCAGTTAAGACTTTAGGGCTTAAGAAAAATGTTATTTATGATGAGAAAAAGTTAAAAAATTCTGTTTTAAATGCTATAAAGCTTACAGAAGAGAAAATAGGTATGAAGATTAAAGAAGTTATTTTGACTGTTCCTTGTAATAGAGCTAGTATGACTATGGAAAGTGGTTTAGTTAATATTAGAGATGGTAGAGTTAGAGGAAAAGATGTAGAAGCAGTTATTAAAGATACAGTTTTAAATTCTTATGATGATGCTAGAGAATTAGTTAGTTGCTTACCTATATCCTTTACAGTTGATGATAATCCTAGTGTTATTAATCCTTTAGATGAAGAAGGGGAAAAACTATTTTTAAAAGCTGTAGTGGCTACTTCTCCTAAAGAAGAAATATATCCTTTTATTAATATAGTAAGAAGTGTAGGTATAAATATAGTTGATATTATATATAATACACAAGCTGATTATTATACAGTATCTAATAAAGAAATAGATAGAAAAATGGGGGCTATTATAAATATAGGAGCAGATATTACTAGTGTAGGTATCTTTAATAAAGGGATTATGATTAAAAATTCTTATATTCCTGTTGGTAGTAGTAGTGTTGATAAAGATATTGCTTTCATCTATAAAGTAGATTTAAAAGAAGCAAAGAAATTAAAAGAGACTTTTGCACTTACTTCTTCTAGATATGCTGATAGTAATGATGATGTAGTAGTTATGAATCAAGAAAACAAGAGGTTAACAATAAATCAAGTTCAAATATCAGAAGTAATAGAGTCAAGAATAAAAGAAATATTAAAACTTGCAAAAAATGAAATAAATCGCTTAACAAAAAGACAAATAAGTTATATAATTGTAGTAGGTGGTATTAGTGAACTAGCGGGATTTAACTACGTTGTAGAGGATGTTTTAGGTATTAATGCTAGTTGTTTAAATATGCAAGAGATAGGAGCAAGACATAATAAGTTTACTAGTGCTTTTGGTAGTTGTATATATTTTGATAGAGAGTGTAGTTTAAAAGAGAAAAATATAGATATGTTCTATGCTAATGAAATAGATGAATTTGTATCACCTAAAAAGAAAAACAATGTTAATGATGTTATGATAAATAAATTTTTTGGTCACTTTTTTGATAACTAATTAAGGAGGAAGCAAACATGGGAAATGGACTAGAAATGGATCAATTAGCGAAAATAAAAGTAATCGGCTGTGGTGGTGGCGGTGGTAATGCTGTCAATAGAATGGTTGAATCTGGTGTTAAAGGTGTTGAGTTTATAGTTGCTAATACAGATTTACAAGTATTAAATAATTCTAAAGCAGATATTAAAATTCAACTTGGTGCTAATCTTACTGATGGGTTAGGAGCTGGTAGTAGGCCAGATATTGGTAGAGAAGCTGCACTTGAGTCTAAAAAAGAGATTGAAGATGCTTTAACTGGTGCTGATATGGTTTTCATTACTTGTGGAATGGGTGGTGGAACTGGTACTGGTGCTGCACCTGTTGTAGCTGAGATAGCTCAAGCTTTAGGAGCTTTAACAGTTGCTATTGTTACTAAACCTTTTACTTTTGAAGGTAGAAAAAGAATGGATAATGCCTTAAAAGGATTAGAAGAGTTAGAAAAACATGTAGATACACTTATAGTAATACCAAATGATAGATTAAGAGAAATTATAGATAAGACAACACCTATGCTAGAAGCATTTAAAGAAGTTGATAATGTACTTCGTCGTGGTGTTCAATCAATATCAGATTTAATAGCAGTTGTTGGTCTTGTTAACCTTGATTTTGCTGATGTTCAATCAGTTATGAAAGATTCAGGTCGTGCTATTATTGGTATTGGTATTGGTATGGGTGAAGATAGAGCGATAGAAGCTGCTAAACAAGCTGTTTCTAGTCCATTACTTGAAACTAGTATAACTGGTGCTACTGATGCTATTATTAATATAACTGGTGGAGTTAATCTTACTTTATTTGAAGCTGAACAAGCAGCTGAAGTTGTTAGAGCAGCATCTGGTAATGATATTAATACAATTTTTGGTTCTGTTATTAATGAGAACTTATCTGATGAAGTTATTGTAACAGTAATAGCTACAGGATTTGAAAAGAAAGAAGGAGAATCTAAACAGCCAATATTTTCTAATAATAATCAAACTAGAAGAAGTAGAGAAGATAATCCTTATGTGGTAGCAATGAGTGGTAATAATACTGATGATGACGACGATGATGATGGAGAAATATTAGATGATGGTGATTATGATTTTCCACCATTCTTAAGAGATAAGAACTTTTGATTTTAAGTGTTTTAAATAAGGTGGTGATATATTGTGGGATTAGATAGTGATTTTTATCGAGTAAAAGAAATAGATGAAAAAGTAAATGAATTAAGTCCTAGAAGAAAAAGTATAGAAGAATATTTGGAAAAAAATCATATTGATCGATTAATTCTTAGTGATGTTGCAGATATTTTAGAGGGAACTTCACTTAATGCTGAAAGGTTATATACATGATTATATGATGAGGTTGTTGCTTTTGCTTTAGATGAAGTAATGAAGAAAAGAAATAAAAGATATTTTGAAGTAAAGAAAGAAGAACTGTTAAAGAAATCTTCTAAGATTCAAAATGGTTCTTTAGATGGGGAATATATCAGAAAAGAAGAATGTGATGAACAGTTGTATTCAAAAGAGCCTGATTCGTCACAAGTGCAAAGTACTTTATCTAATGATGATACTGATGTACAACTTAAAAAAAAGGAACTTCTTGAACGTGAGTTGGAGGCTTTGAGATTATCTATAAAAGAAGCAGAAAAAGAGAGGGAAGAAATACGCAAAGCAAGAATTAGAGGTTATTGAAGCATTTCTTTGCTTCTTTTTATTTATAAGAGAAAGAAGGGATTTCATGATAAACAATGTAGATGCTGTTTATATTCATATTCCTTTTTGTAAGGAAATCTGTGCTTATTGTGATTTTTGTAAAGTTTATTATAATAAGAAATATGTTAATAAATATTTAGATGCTTTAGAAAAAGAGATAAAATCTAATTATAAAGGAGAAGTTATTACTTCTTTATATATAGGAGGTGGTACTCCTAGTAGTCTTAGTGTGGATGAATTAAAGAAACTATTTGGTATTTTAAAAATCTTTAAATTAAGTAAAGAATGTGAGATTACTATGGAAGTTAATGTTGATAGTTTAAGCTTAGGTAAGATTAAATTATTAAAAGAATTTGGTGTTAATAGAGTGAGTCTTGGAGTAGAAACTATTAATAGTAAATTACAAGATGTACTTGAAAGGAGAACTAATAAAGATAGAGTTATCTCTTGTATAAGCAATTTAAGAAGTGTTGGTATTACTAATATAAATGTAGATTTAATATATGCTATTGAAGGAGAAAGTTTAGATGATTTAAAGAAAGATTTAAACTTTATTCTGTCATTAGATGTTCCTCACGTATCGACTTATTCTTTAATTATAGAAGATAATACTAAATTAAAAATAAAAGGTATAAAAAATATAGATAAGTCATTAGATAGAGAAATGTATGATATGATATCTAAAATACTTAAAGAAAATGATTATATTCATTACGAAGTGTCTAATTTTGCTAAAAATAATTATCAATCTAAGCATAATTTAAAATATTGGAATAATCTCCATTATTATGGCTTTGGTGTAGGAGCTTCTGGTTATTTAGATAATATTAGATATACTAATACTAGGAGTATTACTAATTATATTGAAGGTAAAAATGTTTTAGATAAAGAGATACTTACTATTAAAGATAAAATCTTTTATGAAATTATGTTAGGGTTTAGAACTAATATAGGTGTTGATAAAGTAGAATTTAAAAAAAAATATAATGTTAATATAGATGAACTTTTTAATTATAAAGAACTAGTTAAAGATAAAGTATTAGATGAAGATTGTAGATATTTAAGAGTAAGAGAAGAGTACTTTTATGTTTTAGATGATGTTATATTAAGATTTATTGATACTTTACAAACAAATGTTTCTTTTGATATAATTGTTTAGAAAGAGGTATTTATGAATAAGAAAGAGATATTTTATGATGAAATAAATTATATAAAAGATGAGTCTTTAAGAAAGAGTCTTGGAGAGTTAATAGAGTTGCTACCAGATTATTTCTTTAAGGAAGCTGCATCTTCTACTGGTAAATATCATCCTAAATATGCTTTGGGTGATGGAGGACTTTTACGTCATAGTAAAGTGGCTGTTAGGATTGGTTATGAATTATTAAGTGATTTGTCTATTGGTAAGAAATATACTTCACATGAGAAGGATTTAATGCTTATGGCACTTCTTTTACATGATGGTTTTAAAAAAGGTCTTGTTGAAGAAAGATATACTCGTTTTGATCATCCTTTAATCGCTAGTAAAGTAGTGCTTGATAATTATGAAAAAGTAGGGCTTAGTTTAGAAGATGCAACCTTTATAAGTGATGCTATTAAAACTCATATGGGAGATTATACTGTTGATTATAATGGGAATGAAGTATTAGAGAAGCCTCATACTAAATATCAGAATTTTGTTCATATGTGTGATTTCCTTGCTAGTCGTAAATGTTTGTTAGTACCATTTGATGAACATAATAATATAGAAATATAGGAGGGCTTATGGGTAAGATTATTGTTATTGAAGGAATAGAAGGTAGTGGAAAAGAGACACAAAGTAAATTATTAGTAGAGTCTTTAAATAAAAAAGGAATAAAAGCGATAGAATTTTCTTTTCCTATGTATGATACACCTACTGGTAAAATCTTTAAAAATTGTGTGCTTAGTAATAATAATTTTTTTCCTGAAGGTTATGAATCATTAGACCCTGAACTTGTCTGTTTATATACAGCAGCTGATCGTAAATATAATATTAAAACAATAAAAAAATATCTTGATTTGGATTATATCGTAGTAATTAATCGTTATACTAGTTCAAATATGGCTAATCAAGGTAGTAAATATGAAGAAGCTGAAGATAGATTTTATATGTATCAATGGATTGATAAGTTAGAGTACTGGCTTTTAAAACTACCTAAACCAGATTATACAATTCTTCTTAATATGCCTTATAAATATAATAATCAACTATCTTTTGATTTTTCTAATAATAATAAACAAGAAAAAGTATTACGTGCTTATATGGAACTTGCAGGATTATATAATTGGGATGTAATTGACTGTATTGCCTATAACGAAGAGAAAACTAAAGATGAAATTCATAAAGAAATTATGGAACTTTTAGAAAAAAGAGGTATAAAATAAAGAGTTTTGGAAAAAGTATTATTAGGTGATAATTATGGATTACTTATTAATACTTTTAAAAACTCTTTTCTTTTACTTTGCAATTGTTATTTTTTACCGCTTTATGGGAAAAAGAGAAGTAGGAGAACTTGGTATAATTGATTTAATAGTCTCAGTATTAATTGCAGAACTTGCAGCGATTAGTATTGAAAAATATGATAGTAGTGTTTTTTTGATGCTTTTGCCTATTATAGTTTTAGTAATATTGCAAATAATACTTGCTAAAATATCTTTAAAAAGTGATAAACTTAGAAATATGTTAGACGGACAAGCTTCAGTTATAATTGATAATGGTAAAGTTAATTTTAAAGAAATGATTAAACAACGCTATAATTTAGAAGATTTACTTACACAGTTACGAGCTAGAGAAGTTAAAAGTATTGAAGAAGTAGAATATGCAATATTAGAAACTAGTGGTAAATTATCAGTATTTACTAAGAGCTCTAGTAATAGTGGACCATATCCATTGCCAATAATACTTGATGGTAAAGTACAACAAATGACTTTAAAAAGATTAAAGAAAAAAGAAAAATGGCTTAATGAGTTACTTGCTAGTAAAAAAGTAAAACTTGATGATGTGTTTTATGCTTTCTATAAAGATAATCAACTATTTATTATTAAAAACAGTGATTGTATCTCTTAATTAGACAAAATAATTAGTTTATAAATAATATAATAAGTATATGAAAAGAGAATTTTATTTAATACTTATTATTTTTTTATTATTAATAGTTTATATTCTTATACCTGATAATAGTGAAAGAAAAGAAAGTCTTAAAAATGAAGAGAGACGGGCTGTCTTTATTTCTTATATTGAACTTGGTGATAATTTACGAGGTAAAAATGAAAAAGATATGAAGAGTACTATTGATAATATGTTAAAAGAAGCGAAAGATTTTGGCTTTAATATGCTTATTTTACAAGTTAGAAGCTTTAGTGATGCAATATATCCTTCTTCTATTTTTCCTAGTAGTAGAAGTGTTGTAAATAATGAAGGAGATAAACTTCCTTTTGATATTTTAGATTACTTTATTAAAAGAGCTCATCAGAATAATTTAGAAATACATGCTTGGATTAATCCCTATAGAATTAGTAATACTTCTAATATATCATTAATTAGTAAGAATAATCCTGCTTATTCTATGTTAAATACTAATAACGTTAAAATACTCGATAATGGAATATATTATAATCCTGCTAGTAGTAAGGTAGAGTCTTTAGTTCTTGATGGTATTGAAGAAATAATTACTAACTATGATGTAGATGGAATTCACTTTGATGATTATTTCTATCCTAAAAGTGAAGATATTGATAGTTTAGAGTATAATAAAGCCTTAAATAAAAATAACAATCTTACTTTAGAAGAGTTTAGACTTGATGTTATAAGTTCCTTGATAAAAAAGACTTATGATTTAATAAAATCCTATGATAAAAATATTCTTTTTGGGATATCTCCTGATGGTAATATAGATAATAATTATACTAGTAATTATGTAGATACAAGAACATTTTGTAGTAAGAAAGGATACATTGATTATATAATGCCGCAAGTTTATTATGGCTTTTTAAATAGTGTAAAGCCTTTTGAAGTGACAGTTAAGTCTTGGAATGAGTTAATTACTAATGGGATAGACTTAATACCAGCTTTAGCTTTCTATAAAACGGGTAATGTTGATAATTATGCTAAAGAAGGTAGTAATGAATGGATAGAATATAATAATATTATTGCAAGAGAAGTTAGCTTGAGTAGGAATTTAACTAATTATGATGGCTTTGCTATTTTTAGATATGGTTCTATTTTTGGAAAGAATATATCAAGTACATCATTTTTGGAAAAAGAAAATTTAAAAAATATTTTAACTTGATAAAAACAGTGTTATAATTAAATAAAGATAAAGGAAGTGGTGATTTATTTAGATGAATAAAAAAGGTTTTACATTAATTGAATTACTCGCTACTATTATGATTTTAGCGATTATTATGTTAGTAGCAGTTCCAAATGTTATGAGTACTATTGATAAGAATAAACAATCTACATATGTAGAAGATGCTAGAAGAATGATTACTTTAGCAGAATATGAACTTAGAAGTAATACAAGTATTCCTACTCCTACTAATGGTAATTGTGTAGTTATTTTGTTAAGAGCTTTAGATTTGAGTGAATTTGATCAAGGACCTGAAGGTGGAGATTATGATATAGATAGTTCTTATGTTGTTATAGCTAGAAGTGGTACTAAGAATATTTATATGGCTGCTTTAGTTGAAAACTATGATGGGGGAAGAAGAGGAGTACCTTTATCAACTAGATCAGATCTAAATAAAGAAAATGCTATTAGATTAGTTGCAAAAGATTCTGACCTAAATATTCCTACACCTACTGTTGGTTCAAAACTTGCAGGATATACAGTGACAAAGATTGTAAAAAGTTAGCATTTTGATTTTTTTGTTGTTGACACTGAAATTAAATATTGATATTATTGTTATAGAGTACGGAGGTTATTTAAATGAGAAAATTAAAAAATAAAAAAGGTTTTACATTAATTGAGTTGTTAGCAGTTATTATAATTTTAGCTATTTTGATGACTTTAGCTATTACAGCTATGTCAGGTTATATTAGAAATGCTAGAAAAGATACATTTAGAACTACAGCTTTACAATATGCTAATGCAGCAAGACTTAGCTTTGTAAACGGTGATTATGATGTTCCAGGAAGAGGTCAATGTTTAGTTATTAAAACTAATTCAATTGCTCTAGAAAGTGGATCACATGAGAGTTCATTTGGTCAAGCATTTACTGATAATAGTTATGTAATTATTCATAATAATACTACTAGTGGTCAAGATAAATATGATTATTATTTACAAATGGAAGATGCTGCTGGTAATGGTTTTGGAGTTATCTTAGAAACTGATCTTGAACGTGATCATGTAATTGAAAAAGATGTTGATGGGGAGACAAATTTCCAAGATAGTATTACTAAAGGTTCTACAATTACACTTTATAAAGGTCAGGGAACTGGAGGAATTTCTTCATCAACTACTACATGTACTGTTTCAGATGTAGTTGGATAATATAATAAAAATTAGATAGTGCTTAGCACTTCTTTTTTTTGTTATTTTTTTCTCTTTTTTTCTTGTAAAAATTTCTATTTTCGTTATAATAAATATTAGTTCTTTAGGGGAGGTATATAAATGGCTAAATTACCTGTTTTAATTATTAATAATGAAATACTTTTTCCTAGTGTCGAATATAGAGGAGAGACTGTTAATTATAAAGAGCAGGAACTTATTACTAATGTTGATAGTTCTGATAGTAAAGAGTTGATAGTAATACATTCTATTGATGATATTAGTACTGATGATGTAACAGAATTTCCTAAAATAGGTCTTTTAGTCTCATTAACTTTAAAACTTAATATTCCAAATTCAAAGATGCGTTATATATTACTTGGGATAAAAAGAGTAGAGATTGATTATTATGAAGAAGAGAATGGAATATTTTATGCAATTTATAAAGAAATTGATGTAAATATTACAGATAATAAAGAGCAATCTATGTATTTAGATATGTTATATCGCAATTATGAAAGATATGTTAGAGAAATATCTTCTGTTAGTAATGCTATGTTAGGAGAGATATCTTCTATTAAGAATTTAGATAATTTAACAGATATTATAGTATCTTTTCTTAATCTAAGTCCAGATATTAAGAAACAATACTTATATGAAGTTAATCCTGTTAAAAGAGCTATTAGCTTAGTTAGTCAATTAAAAGAAGAGATTAATCTTGCTAAATTAGAGAAAGAAATAGAAGTTAAAGTACATAAGAAAATAGATGATGATCAAAGAAAATATTACTTACAAGAGAAAATGAAGATAATATCTAATGAACTTGGGGAAGTTAATAGTAAAGGGAGAATTGTTAATACTTATAATTTAAAATTAAAGAAACTTAAATGTAATAATAAAATTAGAAATAGAATAAAAGAAGAGATATTAAGATATGATAATACTAATAGTAATTCTCCTGAATCAGTTATTATTAGAGATTATATAGAGTTAATGCTTAGCTTACCTTGGGATTATAAAACTCGTGATGTTACTGATATTAAAGAGATTGAAACATCCTTGAATAACAGCCATTATGGCCTTTCTAAAGTTAAAACACGGATTGTTGAGTATATTGCTGTTAAACAGAATTCTCCTAAAGAGAGAAGTCCTATTCTATGTTTAATAGGACCTCCTGGAGTTGGTAAGACTTCTCTTGCTTATAGTATTGCTAAAAGCTTAAATAGGCGACTTGTCAGTGTTTCAGTTGGTGGTGTTGCTGATGAAGCGGAGATTGTAGGGCATAGAAGAACTTATGTAGGAGCGATGCCTGGTAGGATTATTCAAGGTATAAGAAAGTGTGGTAGTTCTAATCCTGTCTTTGTAATAGATGAGATTGATAAAATGATTAGTAACTATAGGGGAGATCCTGCTAGTAGTCTTTTAGAAGTGTTAGATAAAGAACAAAATAGTAAGTTTTCTGATCATTATCTTGAAGAAGAATATGATTTATCTAATGTCTTATTTATTGCTACAGCTAATTATGAAGATCAAATACCTTTAGAGTTAAAAGATAGACTAGAGATAATTTATTTGGATTCTTATACAGAGTATGAGAAACTTTCTATTGCTAAAGATTATTTAATACCTAAACTATTAGAAGAACATGGTCTTACTTCTTTACAAGTGCAATTTACTGATGAAGCGATTTTGGATATTATAAATTATTATACTAAAGAAGCTGGAGTACGTAATTTAGAAAGATTAATTGCAAAGATACTTAGAAAAATAGTAAAAGAAGTATTAGTTGATAAGACAAAAGTGTTTTATCTAATAAATAAAGAAGATTTAGTTAATTATTTGGATAAACGTATTTATTTAGCGAAAGAAAAGAAGGAAACTAAATTAAAAGGAGTAGTTAATGGGCTTGCTTATACTTCTTATGGAGGAGATATTTTACCAATAGAAGTAACACATTATAAGGGAAATGCCAATCTTTTATTGACTGGTTCTTTAGGAGATGTTATGCAAGAGTCTGCTAAAATTGCTCTTAGTTATATTAAAGCGAATGGGAAAAAGTTTGGTATTAAAAAAGATTTATTTGAAGACGATATTCATATTCATGTCCCAGAAGGTGCTATTCCTAAAGAAGGACCTAGTGCTGGTATAGCTTTAACTACAGCTTTAATTAGTGCTTTTACTAATACGAAAATATCTACTAAGATGGCAATGACAGGAGAGATTACTTTACAAGGAGATATTTTAGAAATAGGGGGAGTTAAAGAAAAAGTCTTAGGGGCTTATCGTGAAGGTATTAATGTTATTTATTTACCTAAAAATAATAAAGATGATTTAAAAGAAGTTCCAGCTTTTATAAAGAAAAAAATAAAATTTATCTTTGTTTCTAATTATAAAGAAATATATAATGATTTATTTGTAATGAGTGATGTATTATGCAATTAAGAGATTTATCAATAGAAAATAGAATTAAAGCATTAAATGTTAAATCAATTATGACTGATGAAGAGAGAGTAGCTTTACTTTTTTCAGAGGATTATATGTCTTGTGTTAAGGGAATTAATGCTTTAGTTGCGACAGAACCGGCTTTCTTCCTTATAAATGATGATTTTTTAGAAGCTTCTCTTTATGTGTCAGAATTTTATAATAATTACTTTGCAATAAATGAATTAGAAGATATTTCTTCTTTAGATTTTGAAGATAAAGAAAAAATGAAAGATGACTTTTACAATAAAGAATCTCTAGCTAGGAAATTTGTTTTTACTTACGATGATTATATGGAGTTGTTAGAGTTAGATGATTTACTATTGAAACAATATGACTCTAGTCTTTTAATAGATAATCCTTATATATTATTCTCTATTTCCTATTTAAAAACATTATTTAGTGATTATTATGATACTTTTAGAGAAGCTGATGATTATTTATATAGTATTTTATTAAAGCTTTCTTTAGATAAAACTTTGAGCAATATGGATTTAATCGCTATTAATGAGACAATGGAATTATTTAATAGAAAAGATAAAGCTAAAGCTAATATTATTACTTTTCCTGGGAAAAAGTAATAATCTTTTTTTTGTTTCATATATTTTAACTAAGGAAAGGAGAGAATTATGCGACAAATTATAACTTTAGAAAAAGAAATTGCCTTTAAGACTATGATAGGGGATATTACTAGTATATCTTTAGAACATGACTTAGATTTTATAAGTGATAGTGAAATAGAAGGTAATTTAATAGTTAGTGGTACTTATAAGCTTACAGAAGCAAGTACAATTGAAGAGGATTTTAATTATAAAGTACCAGTTGAGATTATGCTTACTAGTAATTTAGATGAAAATAAAAGATCTATCGCTATTAATAATTTTATTTATAAAATTGTTAATGAGGAGGCTCTTTTTATAACAGTAGAACTTTTAATAGAAGGACTTGAGAAAATTGAAGTAGAGGAAGTAGCCTCAGAAGAACAAGAAGAAGTAAGAGAGGAAGAAAAAAAACAAGAAGAAATTAAGGAAGAAAATAGGCAAGAAATTGTAGTGGAAGAAGAAAAAAATGATGATAATAAGATAAGTGAAGAAGAAAAGAGAGATGAAGATGTTTTACAAAGTATGGATAATAATGAAGAAGTAGAAGTTTTAAAGACAGATGAAGATGATAACTTTAAGGAAGAGAAAATACAAAATACTATAGAGGTTGTTAATAACGTAGAAAAGACAAAAGAAACAGTTAATGATAATAATAAAGAAGTAATGGACTCTATATTTTCTATCTTTGCAAATACTGAAGAGACATATGCAACATACTCTGTTTATATTTTAAGAGAAAATGATAATCTTGAAGAAGTTATTAATAGATATAAGACTAGTAGAGAAGTTTTAGCAGAATATAATGATCTAGATAATTTAAGAGTTGGTAGTAAGATTATTATACCTAGTAATTTATTAGAAACTAATGAGTAAAATCGTTAAATATGAGTATTTACATAATAATAAAATAATCTTTTATGATGATAATAAGAAAATATTTATTAAAAATAAAAAGAGATATGATTTAGATAAAGTTTATACATATTTAGATAATCATGGTATAGATAATTATTTAAAGCCTTTAAGAATAACTGATAGAGAAATATACTTTGATTATTTAGATTCTTTAAAGTTAGATAAAGATGAAATGGCTAAAAGACTTATATATAATTTAAGTATATGGCAGAATAAAACTACTATATATAGAAAAATAGATAAAGATAAGTTAAAAGAAGAGTATGATAAATATAATAATAAAATAAATTATTTAGAAAATTACTATTATACATTACAAGATATGATAGAATCTAAAGTCTATATGTCTTCCTGTGAGTATTTATTTATACGTAATGTCTCTATAATATACAAAGCTTTAAATTACTCTAAAAATGTCCTTGAAGAGTGGTATAAATTATCTTTAAACGAAACTAAAGAAAGATATGTTATGTGTCATGGTAAATGTCAGCTTGAGCATTTTATAAGTAGTGAAAAAGATTATTTTATTAGTTTAGAGAAGGCTCATATTGGAAGAGTTAGTGAAGATTTTATATACTTTTATAATCATCATTATGATGAAATAGAGATGGAAAGTAGTTTTAGATTTTATCAACATCGTTATAGATATAGGAAAATAGAAATGCTTTATTTGACTTTTAATTTGTTAATGCTTGATAAAATAGATATATATCCTTCATCCTTAGATAAATCCATTGAATTATCAACATATTTTGAGAAGTTAGATTATACATTTCTTTTTGTTTCAGAATATCAAAAAGATAATCATCACAATAAAGAGTATGAGTTCAATTAAGAGAAGAAGAGCATGAATTCTTGTTACTAAAAATAAAAGTAAAATGGCTTGATAACAAATAATAACTCCTAAAGATAGAAGAATACCTAGATAAAGAAGACTACTTCTTCTTTTTTGTTTGCAAAAATTACATCTACAGAAAGGACTATGCTTGTTAGGTTTAAATTTCATCTTTATCACCTATTTTAGTTTATGTCAAAATAAGTAAATGTTACTTTTTGTTGAAATATTTCATAAGATATGGTAAAATAACAACAACACAAAGGGGTAGTAGTTATGAGTAGTAAAAAAGATTTAGATAAAAAATTTGCTTCAGGTTTTTGTTTTAAAAAACTATTTTTAATATTTGTAATAGGTTCTATCTTTGGAGCTTTCTATGAACAAATTTTAAATTTAATTAAAGTATATTTTGCTACTGGCGATATTGTTTGGGAATTAAGAAGGGGAGTCATCTATGGACCTTTTAGTCCTATATATGGAGCAGGAGCGGTGTTATTAGTATATTTATTAGTAAAACCTAACTATTCTAACTTGAAAACATTTGTATATGGAGCTTTGTTTGGAGGAGCATTTGAATATATTATTAGCTTTTTACAAGAAACATTTACACATACAAGGTCATGGGATTACTCTAATTACTTTTTAAATATCAATGGAAGAACAACTATTCCTTATATGATAGTTTGGGGACTATTCTCTTTAATCTTTGTTAAAATATTATATCCATATATATCTAAAGGAATAGAGATGATTCCATTAAAAATAGGAAATGTAATATTTTATATCATTTTAATCTTCTTAGTAATAGATATGTTTGTATCTTGGACAGCTTTGATTAGAAGTGCTTTAAGACGTAATGATATAGGTCCTATTACACCAGTAGGGGTATTTTATGATAAAGTTTATCCTGATGATGTTCTTGCTAAAAGTTTTCCTAATATGGAATTTAAAGTAAGGAGAAAGTAGTATGATAACATTAATTTGTTTAGCTTTAGTTTTTGTTGCTGCTTATTTCTTATTTAGAGAATATTTAGTAACTTTAAAAAGTAAAGAGATAAAATTAAAAAAAGAATATGGAAATGTAGATTTTGCTATCTTAATACCAGCAAGGGATGAATCATTAGTTATTTCTAATCTTCTTGATAGTATTGAAAAGCAAAGTGTCAATGTCGATAGTAAAAATATTTATATAATTGTAGAATCTAGTGATGATCCTACAGTTTTAATTGCTAAAAAAAGGGGTATTAATATTGTATATCGTAAAGATTTAACAAAAAGACGTAAAGGATATGCTCTTGATGATGCTATAAAAGAAATATTAAAAGCTAAAAGACATTATGATGCTTATTTTATTTTTGATGCTGATAATGTTTTAGATCGTAATTTCTTTAAAGAAATGCTTAAAAGTTATAAAAATGGTTATGATATAGGTATAGGGTATCGTAATACTAAAAACGGAAATAGTAGTATATATTCAGCAGCTTCATCATTAACATTTTCAATGATTAATACTTTATCTAATAATTATAAGTTAAAACATAATTTAACTTTGACTGTAAGTGGAACTGGTTTTTATATAAAAGGAGAAATTTTAGAAAAACTAGGAGGTTATCCTTTTTATAGTTTAACTGAAGATTATGAGTTTAGTTTGTATGCTACTTTAAATAATTTAAGTTCTACTTATAATAAGAATGCTAAATACTTTGATGAACAACCTATTTCTTTTAATGTTACTATTAAACAAAGAACAAGATGGGTTAAGGGATATTTTACTTCAAGATTAATGTATTATGATAAACTAAAAAAGAAATTGGCTTTAAAAGATAGTAATTATCCATCAGTTTATATTGCTTTAGTTGGAGTTAAGCCGTATATATTATTGGTAATAAGTATTATTTTGTACTTACTTAATCTAATCTTTAGAATAATTTCTAATTCAATTGTAAAAGTTAATATAACATCGTTATTATTGCAATTTTTTGTTATAATATTTTTGATATACTTAGTATTAGTTATCTTTACTCTAATTTTATTAATAAAAGAAAAAGATAATCTTAGACTAAATACTAAGATGAAAATAAAAGTATTATTCTATAACCCTTTATTTTTAGCTAGTTATGTTAGATGTTTATATTTGGCTTTAAAAAATAAAGATGTATCTTGGGTAAAAATAGAACATAAAAGTGATATTAGTTTGGAGGAATTAAATAGTGATAAAAATAGTAAATGATATAAAAGAAGCTAAATTTATTACTCATAGTGGTGTTTTTCATGCTGATGATGTCTTTGCGACAGCATTTCTAGATTTATATTATAAAAATATTTCGGTTATTAGACTTGATAATGTTCCTTTAGATGTTAATAATGACATTATTATTTATGATATTGGAAAAGGTAAGTTTGATCATCATCAGAAAGAGGCTAGAATTAGAGATAATGGAATTAAATATTCTTCTTTTGGTCTTTTATTTGAAGAGTATGGATTATCATTCTTGGAAAGACTTAAAATAGAAAATAAAGAAGAAGTATATGATTATTTAGTTAAAGACTTTATACTTTCAATAGATGCTATTGATAATGGAGAGTTTCCTTCTATTACTGCTAATTATAAAGTAAAGACAGTTAGTGATATTATAAAACTCTATAATCCTAGTTATGGAAGTAATGATACTAGTAATGAAAATTTTGTAAAAGCGGTTAATATAGCTGAGTCAATTTTTTCTTTTGAATTAAAGAATGTCTGTGGTAAAGTTAAAGCTTTTAAAAAAGTAAAAGAGTTGTTAAAAAATAATAATGGTGATATCTTATCACTTGATGAATATTTACCATATGAAGAAGTTATTTTAACTGGTAATTATAATACTAAATTAGTAATTTACCCATCTAATAGAGGAGGTTATTGTGTTAAGACTGTACCTATTAGTTTAGAAGATAAAAATAGTAGGGTTTATTTTCCTTTAAAATGGGCTGGTTTAGTTAATGAAGAATTAGAAAAAACTAGTGGTATTAAAGATGTTACTTTTTGTCATGTTAATCGTTTTTTAGTTGCTACTAAAAGTTTAGAAGCAGCGTTAAAAGTAGCTTCTGTTACAATAGATGCAAATGAAAAGTGCTAAATGCAAATAATAATTTCTTGTAATTATTATTTGTTTATGGGTTACAATATAGATAGGAGGAATGCTATGGAAAAAGATACAAAATTAAAAAAAGTAATGACAATTATAACTGTGATAATAACAATTATTTTAGTTGCTTTCATTATTTATGCTATTAAGATGAACTTATTAACTGATCCTTCTGTATTAGTCGATAAAATTAAAGAATATGGTCTAATTGCTCCCCTTATTTTTTTGTTAATACAAATAGTTCAAGTAGTTTTTCCAGTAATACCAGGAGGAGCTTCTTGTCTTGCTGGAGTCTTAGCTTTTGGTCCTATAGAGGGCTTTATTTATAATTATTTAGGTCTTACTTTAGGAAGTATTGTCGCTTTTCTTTTAAGTAGAAACTTTGGCCTTCCTTTAATAAATAAATTATTTGCAAAAGAAACAGTAGATAAATATCTTAAATATATAAGACATAAACAATTCTCTAAAGTGTTTTTTTTAGGTATTTTATTACCTGGAGCGCCAGATGATTTACTTTGTTATATTGCAGGAATTAGTGGTTTGACCTTTTTTAAATTTCTTATTATAATATTATTGGGTAAGCCACTTACCTTAATTTTCTATAGTTTATTTGTTAAAGTTTTTTAAGGAGTAGTTATGAGACATATTAGTTATTTATCTTTTTATGAAAGTCCTATAGGTTTAATTAGGATAAATACTAGTGAATATGATATTCTTTCTATTACTTTAGTAGATGAAGAAGATGAAGGGGTTGAAAATCATTTAAGTATTAGAGTCAAAAATGAACTTGACTCTTATTTTAAGGGAGAACTTAAATCATTTTCCTTTTATAATTATTTAGTGTCAGGCTTGCAAGCTAGAGTTTTAGAAATTGTCAGTCATATACCATATGGTGAAGTTATAACATATAAAGAAGTAGCCGGTATGCTTGGAAATGAAGATGTAGTTTCACCAGTAATTAAAGAATTGTTGGAAAATCCTTTTCCTATTCTTTTACCTTGTCATAGGGTTATTGTTGATGAAAATGATATAGGCGATTATGTTTTTGGAACAATGAAGAAAGAATTTTTACTAGAATTTGAACGTAATAATAAAGAAAGTTCTATGTAAATCTTTCTTTTTTTCGGTTGATTCCTCTATTTAACTGTGCTATTATTATAATAGGTGGTGGTAGTTATGGTTAGTGCTGTTTATAGTGAAAAAAATTTTAAAATCTTACTATTTTATATAATCATACCTTTAACAATATTATTACTTGCTTTTTTTATAGGTACGAAAATTTATGAAAAATTAAGAAAAAATAAGGATATTAATCATACTAATTATGTTATTAATTATTGGACTAGTTTTATAGGGGTGTTTATTGCAAGTGTTCTTTTATCTGTTTCTATAGGATATGGGGCAGCGTTTACTAAATTAGTTAATGATTATAATGCTCTTGATGATAATATATTCTTTTATTACTTTTTTATGGCATTTCCAATAATACCACTTATATTTTTAATTATTTATATTAGAAAATTTATTCATAATCTTAGAAATCAGGATAAAATAAAAGAGGGAGTTGATCATAGTGAGTGAGAAGAAGAGTAGCTCGTTTATAAACATTTTTGTTTATTTACTTATAGTTATACTTGTAATATTAATAGCTTTGCCTTTAGTTTTTAGAATTGTATTTAAAGATGAAGAATCTGTTATTAATAATCCTAATAATGCTAATAATACTAATAATAATGTTTCTACGGCTACAGCTTTAAATTGTAGTAAGGAAGTCGTAGTGGGAACTATGAATTACAGTGTATCTATTACTAGTAATTATAGTAATGATACGTTAAATAAAGTAACATTTCTTTACTCTTTAACTACTCCTTATGATGCTACTGTTACTGATAATCCAGTTGTAAATGAGATTAATTTAATTAGAAATAGTGGGTTAGTTACAGAAGAATCTACAGATACAGAATTTAAGTTTGTTTTAACTAAAGAACAGAAGGACTCTAATGCTACTAATACTTCTTTGGATAGTTATTTTCAACCAATAGATGAACAAAGGACTAATCTTGAGTCTTTAGGATATACTTGTTCAACACTAACTGCTTAATTATACAAATAATTAAAGATAAAGTTATGATGCTTGAAAATAGTAAATAAAAACTTATGAGATAACTGAGTCTTCCTAAGATAAAGGTGCTAGATAGACTATTTATTGTTAACATAAAAGGGTAGTTGTAACTAGTTAGAACATTAATACTAGAAGAAAAATATAATAATAAATAATCTATGATTATTACTAAGAGACTTATTATTAAAGCAAGATATAAATATCTATCTTGTTTTTTTCTATTATCTATTTCATTGTAAGGAATAAATAAAATTAAAGATATAGGAATTATTTCATAAATAAAGAATGAAATGCTACCTTTGATAATATCAATATTATTAGTACTAAATAAAACTCTTAGATAAGTTAAATCTAAGCTTTTGCTACTACCAATTATGTTAATAATAAATAGAGGAATAAAAATAAATATTAAAATTAAAGAAAGACTAGATATTTCTTTATAACTTTGTAGTGAAGTAGTTAGACACATTAAAAGTAATAAAATTAGAATACTATAGAAATTGCCACTACTTAGATAAGATGTTTTTATAAAATTAGTTGTTTCTAATAAAAGATATATAAATATAAAAGATAATAAAATAGATATAATTACTTTTAGATAATTACTCTTAGGTTTAATTTTTTTTCTTAGTTCTAATATGCCTTTAAAAGTAATTAGTACTAAAATAGAACCAATTATTATACTGATAATAGTATCACTTTTACTAATTTTAATAATTTTTTCTATAAAAAGAGGAAAACTTGATGTTCCAAGAAAAAATGTTAAACTTGCTAGTTGTAATAATCCTATTTTTTTATTAGTCATAATTATTTTTCTCCTTTTCAATTAAATTAATATCTATCTTTATATTAGATTTTTTATAAGTATTGTAATTAACTTCTCTTTCTTTTAGGTAAATATAATTAATTATGTTGGAAATATTATATTTTTTTTCTTGTTCATCTTTTATTAGGCTATTTATATCATCTTTTAGATTCTTAGTTACTTTATTTTTTAATTTGGATAGATTGTTACTATCAGGAGAGTCTATATTACCTGTTATTTTGATATTAATAGTATTATCTTTATACTTAATATTACATTTTAGATTATATATAACTACTTCATAACTCTTATCATCTAATGTTATTTTAGTATTATAGGTATTTATTTTTTCATTAAGTAAATAACTTGCTCTTGCCATAGAATTATTTATAGTAATATTTTTTAGAGGGATATATATACCTTTACTGCTTAATTTATTATGATAACTAATTAGAGGGATGCTAGAGTCTTTAATATCATCTAAACTACTGCTTAAAACTTCTTTAAAAGTTGTATTAATAATAGATGCAGACGTTTCTTTTTCTTTTCTAATAAAGCTTTTATAATCACTTCTTTTATGATATTTATTAAATAAATTATTTAAATTATCAGAAGTTGCAAGTACTAAATAATCTATAGAAGTAAATTCATCTTTAAAGAAGTTAAGAGTAGTATCATTTAAAGTATTGGTATTAAATATTACTACTTCTAGATGTTTATAATAAGTCTTCTTGTTATTAATATTTCTTGCTTTTAAGAATACTTCACCAAGGCTATCTCCAGTAACTTTATAGACTTTATTATCATCATTAATAACATTTAGATAAAGATAATATTTATTATCAGTAAATTCTATTCCTAAAGTATCTACAACTGCTAGACTATTTAATTCGTTGTATGGAGTATATCCTAAAAATATTAACAATACTATCAATAATATAATAATCTTTTTCATATCTCTTTCTCCCTTATTTTATTTTTAGTAAGAAGGGGATTCCTAAATCTTACCTTTTTATGGCTTCCTTTAATGATAGTATCTTTAATTTCTTCTTTGATAAATGGTGAAAAAGGAGCGAGGTATGGTAAAGATAAAGAAGAAGTAGTAACAAGGGATGCTAGAAGGATGATGAACCCTACAAAGATACCAAATAGGCCAAAGAACATAGCAAGAAATAGGAGAATAAATCTCCACCATCTAAGAGCATAAATCATTTCGACTGATGAGAAAGCAAGACCAGATATCGCTGATATTGATATGACTATAATCATAATAGGAGAGATAATACCGGCACTAACTGCGGCATCTCCTAGAATTAGTCCACCTAATATAGAGACTGATGTTCCCATACTAGCAGGTTTTCTAATGTCACTTTCTCTTAATATTTCAAAAGATATGCTCATAAATAGTGCTTCTATTAAAGCTGAGAAGGGAACAGACTCTCTTTGTTCCATAAAGTTTAAGAATAAAGATAATGGTAATATATCTTGATTATGAGTAGTTAAAGCGATGTATAAAGCTGGCGTAAAAATAGCGATTAAAAAGGCAAGAAATCTTACGATTCTGATAAAAGAAGTATTAATTGCTTTCTCATAATAATCATCACTAGTATGTAAGTAGTCAACAAAAAAGGTAGGGGTAATTAAAACAAAAGGAGAGTTATCAGAGACTATAGCAATTTTACCTTCAAGTAGGGCTTGGGCAACTTTATCAGGACGTTCTGTAGATGTAATTGTAGGAAAGAAAAAGTTAGTCTTACTATCTAAATAACTCTTTAAGTTACCAGAATCAATTATGCCATCAACATTAATCTTTTTAAGCTTTTTCTTAATATTATCAACGTTTTTCTTAATCGCAATATTGTTCATATATAAAACGCCAACTTTAGTCTTACTAGACCTTCCCACAAACAGACCATCTACATATAAATTACAGTCTCTTATTCTTCTTCTAATAAGTCCCACATTAGTATTAAAATTCTCATTAAAAGCATCTTTACTTCCTGTTATACTAGCTTCATTATTAACTTCACCTATACCTCTATCAACAGTTGCTCTTGCTTCTATAGCAATGGCCTCATTATCACTATAAATTAAAAGAGCGAAGCCCATACAGATATAATCAGTCATATCACTTAGTTTATTTAATATCTTTCCATTATTAGTAGGAATAAAGTTAAGGAGTTCATTACCAATATCATTACTTTGAAACTTGATAGTCAAAAGTTTTTTTAAAATAAAATCATTTACATAATCAGAACTGCCTAAAACTTCACTCATTACAAGAGTTATTTCTCTATTATCTATAATAAAAGGTCTAATTATTAAATCAGTGGCATTACCAAAAGCCTTCTTTATCTCATCTACAAGCATAAGTTCACCTCATTTCACTTTTAGTATTACCAAAATGAAAAATATTATAAATTTCTTTTTCTTTAACCGATTTTGTAGTAACCTATTATTAGGTGAAGTTTATGGAAGTTAAAATAATAGATTATGACCATCAAGGTAGAGGAATCGCAAAAATAAATAATAAAGTTATCTTTATACCCAAAGTAAAAGTGGGAGAAGAAGTATCTATTGATATTGTAAAAGATAAGAAAAGATATTCTATAGGTAAAAGATGTAATCCTCTTAAAGTAAAATATTGCCCTTATTATCAAACTTGTGGTGGATGCCAGATAGGACATTTAACTTATGATGAACAGTTAGAGTTTAAGAAAAATACAGTTAAGAATATTTTCTCTAAATATACAAATTATAATTTAGATAATTTAGAAATAGTTCCTACTAAATGTTACAACTATCGTAATAAAGTAACTTATCATATTAAGGAAGAAAGGCTTGGCTATTATGAAGAAGAGTCTAATAATTTGATATCTATTGATAAATGTAATTTATTAGATAGTGATATTATAACTTTAACTGCCTCTTTAAATTCTTTTATTAAAGTACATAAAAAACTAACTAAAGCGATTGTTAAATCTTTAGATGGTAGGCTTATGTTAATATTAGAAGGTAAGGAAGATAAAGAATCTATTAAAGAGTTCTTCTCATCCTTGGTTAGTTCTTTATACTATAATGATGAACTAATCAGTGGTGTTCCATCTTTAATTATAGAAGTTTTATCTAAAAAGTTTATGGTAAGAAAAGCCTCTTTCTTTCAAGTAAATAAAGAAGGTATTAGTTTAATATATAAAGAAGTTATTAATATAGTAAAAAAACTAAATAGTGATATTATCTATGATTTATACTGTGGGACAGGTACAATTAGTTTATTAGTAAGTGACTATGCTAAAAAAGTAATTGGTATTGAAGTAGTTGAAGATGCAGTGAGGGATGCTAGAAATAATGCTAAGTTAAATAATGTTACTAATACAGAGTTTTATTTAGGGGATGTTAGTAAAGTTATTAATAAACTAAAGTTTGTTCCTGATACTATTATTTTAGACCCTCCAAGAAGTGGTATTTCTAAAGATTTAATAGAGTTTCTCTTATCATTAAAAGTAAAAAATATTATCTATGTCTCATGTAATCCCTTAACCCTTGCTCGTGATATTAATCTTTTAGATAGTTGTTACGAACTTAATTATATAAAACTAGTAGATGAATTTCCAAATACTTATCATTTAGAATCTATAACTTTATTAAATTTGCGAAAGGAAAATTAATAAACAGTATATTATATAATTGAAAGGCTATTTATATATTTTTCTTATGGCATTTCTTACGACATTTCTTACGACATTCGCTGAATTGTTTTTTATGGTATGGTACAGTAAAGTTGCAAAACTGGAGGTGAGATATATGTTAAATGTAATTGAAGATGCAAGAAACGAATTTAAGATTGAGTTAACTGATAAATGGTATAATATTTTGAAGTTACAATTTGGAACCTCAAATATAAAAAAGTACCAGAATATTTAAATATTATATTATATTTTTTTTAACAAGCTGAGTTAAAATCTATTGACAGGAAGTAATAAAAGTGATATATTCATATTGATTGGTACTCAGGAAACTTTCGAAGCCCTGAGTCAATTTTGTTTATGGGGGAAATATGAAGGAATATAAAAGTAACGAAGATTTAATAAATTATCTAATTTCTAAAGGTGTTATAATTGAAAATAAAAAAGATGCCTTAAGTAAAATTGAAAAATATACATATTATGCCATTGTTAATACTTATAAAGAAGTTTTTAAAGGAGATGGTAAATATTTTGAAGGTGTAACTTTTAATGAAATATATTCCTTATATAATTTCGATAAAAATTTAAGAGCAATATTTTTAAAATATGCTTTAGAAATTGAAGTTGTTGTTAAATCCTTAATTGCTAATACTATTTCCAAAAAATATGGTATAGAAAATTATTTAGATAGACAAAATTTTGATATAAATGCTGATACTGATTCAGTAAAAAGACTAGTGCATAATATTGAAGAAGAGTTAAATAAAAATTATGGCAAACATCCAGCAATTACCCATTATCAAAATGTGTATGGATATGTTCCTCCGTTCGTATTAGTTAAAGTTTTAACACTTGGTGAGATTAGTAGATTTTATGGACTATTAAAGCAAGAAGATAGGCAAGCAATTAGTAAGTATTTTAAAATATCAGATAAATTATTATTAGATAAAAAACATTCTAAAAAATTTCAGAAACAAATTTATAAAGAGATTACAAAGTTATCTAAAAAGTTAAAATCAATTAGTATAAGAGGTATTTTAGACATTATGGGCTATCCTAGTGAATAATTATAATAAAAACTAATAAACTATTAGTGATTGGTATTTAGGAAACTTTCGAAGCCCTAAGTCAAAATCAAACTTCATTTCTTCTTTGAAGAGATGGAGTTTTTAATGTGCAAAAATGAATAGTAGTAGTTTCAAATTATAATAATTAACTAGTAACTGATAAATAAATATGATAAAGTTAATATATAAGAAGTTTGGAGTGATAATATATGGATAATTATGAAAAAAAGTTAATAAAAATGTTAAAAGAAATGAGACCTTTCTTTTAGAGTTTGAAAAATATTTAAAAGATAAAGGATTAGCTGATAAGACAATAAGGCAACATTTATATAATATGGAGTTTTTTCTTAATACTTATTTAAATTACTATGAACCTACTAAAATGGAAGATGGTCCAGATAAAGTGTTTGAATTTTTGAGTGACTGGTTTATTAGAAAATGTATGTGGTCTAGTAAATCATCTATCAAAGAATATTCTACTAGTATTAAGAGGTTTTATAAATGTATGAATGATAATAATCATATTAGTAGTGAAATATATGAGGATTTATGTGAAGAAATAAAAGAAAATATTGATTATTTTTTTGAATTGATGGATGATTATGATAATGGTAATTTTGTTTACCCATTTTAGGAGGATGTTATGGGATTTATTATCAAAGAAGGAAATAGCAATGATATAGAAAAGGTTATTGAAGTTTGTAAAATAATTTATGAAAACTTGGAACATAAAGAATGGTATTCTATTGATTTAATGGAATATGATAAGATATTAAAGAAACTAGAAGATAATGCTATTATTGTTAAAGCTTTATATAAAGATACTTTAGCAGGCTTTCTAATAGTAGAACGACATATTAATTCTAATAGTGAACTTGCAGAAGAAATCCCTAAGGATGAATTATCTTCATCTATTGAAATGGATAATGCTGGAGTATTACCAAAATATAGAGGGAATCATTTACAAGAGAGTTTAATTTTAAAAGCAGAATCTATAATGAAAGAAAGAGATGCTAGTATAAAATACTCTTATGCAACTGTTCATCCTGATAATTTAGCAAGTCTTAAAACATTAGAAAAGACAGGTTATAAAAAATATAAAGAGAAGTTAATGTATGGTGGTAAAATAAGATATATAATGAGGAAGGAATTAGTATGAGTTATATTAAAGATTTAAGAAAATATGTAGGGCATAATCCAATTTTAACTGCAGGTGTAGGTTTATTTGTTTTTAATGATAAAGATGAAGTGTTAATGCAACTTCGAACTGATTATAATCAGTATGGTTTTCCAGGTGGAGCGATGGAATTAGGAGAAAGCTTTGAAGAAGTGGCAAGACGGGAATTAAAAGAAGAGACAAATTTAGATATTATTGATTTAGAGATGGTAAAAGTATTATCAGGAAAAGATACTTATAGAGAGTATCCTAATGGAGATAAGTTATATGATATTACTGCTATCTTTGTAGTAAAAAAGTACAGTGGTGAGTTAAGAGTAAATGATAATGAAAGTAAGAAACTAGAGTGGTTTAATGTAGGTAATTTACCATCTAATATGACAGAACATACTAAAAACTATCTTGAAAAGTATGGTGATATATTAGGTGATGCTTTAAAGATATACAAAGGAGAATAAACAATGATAGATTTACATATGCATACAACTTATTCTGATGGAACAGATACAGTTAAAGAACTATTAAAGAAAGTTGAGTCTTTAGGCTTAGAGGTTATTTCTATTACAGACCATAATACTTGTAAAGCTTATTTTGAAATGGAAAGATTTAATGTAAGGGAAATATATAAAGGAACTATTATAGTAGGATGTGAATTTACTACTAGTTTTGATAATAGATTAATAGAAGTGTTAGGATATTGTTTTGATTATAAAAAGGTTAATAAATATTTAGAAGAATTTTATAAAGATGAATTGGTTAGTGAAAGAACTAATATTCTTTATAATAGATTACTTGATAGAATAAAAGAACTAGGTTTAGAGTTTCATATTGAAAGAGTGAGGGATAAGAAGTTTACAAATGAGTTCTTTGAACGTGGTATATATGAAGAATTAGTAAAATATGAAAATAATAAAGAAAAATTAAAAGAAGATGTTTGGGCATCTTTTAGTAATTTCTATAGAAAAGGATTAACTAATCCTAAAAGTAAATTGTTTATAAATCATGTTGAGTTTAAACCTTCTATTAAAGAAATAGTTAATCTTATTCATAAAAATGGAGGTATTGTCTTTTTAGCGCATCCTTATCAATATAAATTTACTGATACAGAAAAGTTTTTAGATAAAATTTATGATGAAGTAGCTTTAGATGGAATAGAGTGTTTTTATACAACTTTTAGTGAAAAACAAACTAATTATTTAGTTAATTTTGCAAAGGAGAGAAACCTCTTGATATCAGGTGGAAGTGATTATCATGGTACTAATAAAGAAAATCATAATCTAGGTGTAGGTAGAGGTAATCTTAAGATAAGTAAAGATATTATAACTAACTATAAAATAGGGAAATATTACCAGTAGTTTTTTATTCACTATGTATTGAATTTTTAAATATTTTATGATACTATTAATATGTCAAAGAAATTTGCATAAAATAAAAAAGTAGGAACACTTAATATTACCGTGTTGAGTGAAACCTATATAATTTGTGATTCCACCTAATTCAACGATGTGAGTTAGGTGGCTTTTTCTATATTAAAGCTAAAAGCAGTAATAGGTTTTGAAAAAGGATAATAACTACTAAAGCAATGATTAATGAATCTTTCTTGTTCATTATATCGACCTCCTTTCTGAGGCCCCACCCAACTATTAAATGTTCCTAGATATATAGTAACATATTATATATCTTATAACAATTAAAAATACAAAGTTTTTACTGGTAATTTTTGCCACTTTATAGGAGATTATTATAAGTTAAAATTATATATGTTGATATTTAGATTTACCTATGATAGACTTAAAAAGAAATGAGGAGTAATTATGAAGTTAGTAATAGAAAATCTAAGTAAAAACTTTGATAAAAAGTGCGTTCTTAAAAATATTAATTTTACATTTGAAAGTGGTAAGATTTATGGATTATTAGGAAGAAATGGAGCAGGGAAGACTACTTTCTTTAACTGCTTAAATGAAGATTTAAAATGTGATAGTGGAGAGTTTTATTTAAGTGATGGTAAGACTAATAAAAAAATAGAAAGTAGTGATATAGGCTATGTTCTATCAACTCCTGTTGTTCCTGAATTCTTAACAGGAAGAGAGTTTTTAAAATACTTTATAGATATTAATAAAGATAATATTAAAAATTTAAAAACTATAGATGAGTATTTTGATATAGTTAAGATAGATATGGAAGATAGAGATAAATTAATGAAAGATTATTCTCATGGTATGAAGAATAAAATGCAGATGTTAATCTATTTAATTGCAAGTCCAAACATTTTATTACTTGATGAGCCTTTAACATCATTTGATGTTGTAGTAGCAGAAGAGATGAAAGAGTTATTAAAGAAAATGAAGAAGGATAGAATTCTTATCTTTTCTACCCATATTATGGAACTTGCTCTAGATTTATGTGATGAGATAGTAGTATTAAATAAAGGGGAGCTTTTAGAAATAAAAAGAGATGAATTAACAGATAAAGAATTAAAGAATAAGATAATTAATGTTTTAAAAGGTGACGATTATGCTTAATAACTTTTTAATATCTTTAAGAGTAAAAAATGCTTATACTGTTAATCAGATTATTTATGGTTTTAGTAAACTACCTTTAATAGGTAAGTTAATACCTACTAAGTTTTATGGGTTTAAGAGTTTTAAAGTAATTAGTTTTATAATCTTTGTTATAAGAGAATTAATTAGGACTTTTGGATATAAACTACTATATATTTATATCTTCTTATTATTACCATTAACTCTTTATAAAAGTTTTGATGTTAGTTATATAATACATATCTATATCTTTCTAGCTTTAATTGGTTCTTTCGCTAACACAGAAATATTTAATCCTACAAGAGATAAATATTATTTAATCGTCTTAATGAAAATGAAGGCAAAAGATTATATTGTTCCTAACTTTCTTTATTTCTTAGGAAGTATCTTTATAGGGCAATCAGTATCATTAATTTTATTATTCTTTAATGCTATTACATGTTACCAAGCCTTAATGTTAGTAATATTTACATTATGTGTCAAATCAATTGCTATTGCCTTTTATTTCTATCGCATGAAAAAGAGTAATATCATTATAAATGAGAATAAACCTAAATC
>CALWAJ010000002.1 GCA_944373065.1 uncultured Bacilli bacterium | reverse complement strand
AGCAAAGAAGGAGAATTGATTATGAGATTTAAAAGAATATTTTTAATGGTTTTGGATTCCTTAGGAGTAGGGGAAGCTTCTGATGCAGCTAGTTATGGAGATAGTGGTGCTAATACCCTAGGACATATTAGAGAAAATTATGATTTGTTTATCCCTAATCTTGCTAAGATAGGTTTTCTAAATACGTTAAATATGGATGAAAATACTGATGTAGATGCTTATTATACTATTGCAAGACCTAATAATGCTGGTAAAGATACATTAGCAGGACATTATGAAATGATGGGGATTACTTCTAATATTCCTTTTAAGACTTTTAATGAAAATGGCTTTCCTATTGAGTTAATTGATGAGATTGAGATGGTAACTGGTAGAAGAGTTATTGGAAATAAATGTAGTAATGATAATAATATTATTAATGAACTTGGAGAACGTCAAGTTAATTATGGGTCTTTAATTGTATATACTTCAGCTGATTCTGATTTGCAAATAGCAGCTCATGAAGATGTTATTAGTCCAGAAACTTTATATAGTTATTGTGAAAAAGTTAGAGAATTAACTCTAAAAGATGAATTTTTAGTAGGTAGGGTAATAGCAAGACCTTTTACTGGTACTAATGGTAAATTTAAATTAAATAATGCTGGTAGAAAGGATTATCCAGTTAGTCCTCCTAGTAAAACTATTTTAGATGAATTAAATGATAATAATTATAATGTTATAGCGATTGGAAAAATGAATGATATTTTTAGTAAAACAAGTATAAATAAAAGTTTAAAGGCTTCTTCTAATATTGATGCTATTAATAAATTAACTAATATAATGGATAAGAAGTTTACTGGTATTTGTATGGTTAATTTATGTGATTTTGATAGTTTATATGGCCATCAAAGAGACGTTGAAGGTTATGCAAGAGCTTTAGAAGAATTAGATGTAGAGATTCCAATAATTTTAAATAAATTAGAAGTTGATGATTTGCTTATTATAACTGCTGACCATGGTAATGATCCTACTTTTAAAGGAAATGACCACACAAGAGAGAATGTTCCTTTAATATTATATAGTCGGAGTTTTAAGAATCCTCATCGATTAGAAATTCAAGATACTATGGCTAATATTGGTTCTACTATTGCTGATAATTTTGAAGTTGACCCTCCTGAAATTGGTACGAGTATTTTAGATGAATTAGAATAGAGTAGGGAAGAAGTAAAAAACTAATAGGATTGAACGCCCTATTAGTTTTCTTCTTCGTTTTTTTCAAAACTTGCACATACTGTTTGTTCTTGATCACAAACTTCATCTTTTGGACAATCACAGTTGCTACTAACTTTAATTTCTTCTAAGTTGCATTCTTTTTTATTGTTATTATATTTGCAACTATCAACGTCACATTTAATGTTTTGTTTCTTTTTCATTTTATCTCTCCTTCTTTAATATAATTCCCCGAAATAGGTATTTTATTCCCCTATTTTTTTGGTCACTTCCCCTACTTCAATTTTTATTACTAAAGAGGGTAGTTATCAATTGAAAGATAATAAGATTATCTTATATTAGATAATTAGTTAAATTTTTACTTCATATAATAATTATTTATATAACGTTAGGTTAGCATTGTATATATCATTACGCAGTATTATAGGATTTGTTTTATAATTATAAATATTCTTATAGTCAATTAGTTATTAATATATATATTAAAAAAAATTTATTAAAATAATATATAATTCGATTTTTAGAAATATTAAGCATTGATTGATAATGAATAATTATTCATCTTTATAATTTAGATATTTAACTTCCTATAATATATATTATGTTAACTAATGTATTGGCTTTGAAAATTGCTTCATTATATAATATATGTAAGGACGGTTGTGTTTATGAAAAAAATAATATTAAAGAAGATATTTCTGATGTTAAACATTATCTTATTGAAAAATTTTACTATAATCCAGATATAGATATACTATAAAGATGATTAATAAAAATACTAATATTAATATAGATACAATTAAATTAGTTATAGATATGTTAAAACAAAAAAATTAATTAAAAATAATTATGAATTTAAATTAACTTTAGAATCTATTGAATTCCTTGAAAATGATTTTAAATATTATAAAAGTAATTTGTTATCTTATATTAGTATTTCTCTTTCATTTTTTCTTTATCTATTAGTGTATTTATTTGTTTTGGTATTAATATTCTTTATTATGTTATTTTACTTTGGAAGAAAATTATAATACTACCCCCCTACTTCAATAACACTTTACATGTAGTTTACACTTTTATCTATAATAAAAAACTAGATATAAATCTAGTTAAGTACTAATTGTTATTGTTAGGAATACACAGATATTTATTGTGAATTTTTATTACTAATACTTTATCCATTATAGATACATTCTTTGAGGTAAGCTGCTTAAAAGTTACATTTAAATGTGCATTATATATTGGAAAATATATTGTAATTATATTATATCTAGTACTTGCTGAAGTACTTATGTTGCTTATATAGCCATTATTGGCAGTTTTTATCTTATTTGAATTTGTTTTAATGACAGATGATATGTTAATAAATAGACATACAATGATAAATATATTAATAATCAAATAAACAATAAGGGGTGGTAATAAATTTGTATTATTACTACTTATATAGCTTTTTAATAATTCAATTGGATGAAAAATGAAAAATAAGAATAACATAACTATAATTTGGAAAAATGCTGATTTTATGTAATAAGTAATTATTGTTTTTTTCTTTTCTTTTAGTATTTCATTATATTTGAAAATATTTTTAGGGATTTTTTTACTTTTTAAAGCTATATTTTTTAAGTTTTTTATTTGATTTAATTGATTAAACTTAAATTTTCCCCTTTTAAAATCAAATGTTTTTGATATTAAGGTGTTTTTACTTTCATAATAATCACAATAAGATTTTAAGTCATTTTTATCTGTATAATTGGATATAATGTTTATTAATTTATAAAACTCTTCACTACTTTTTTTATCAGATGATAAGTTATCTAAAACATTATATAGTTTTTGTTTGGCATTATAAATATTTATTATGTTATCCAAGTTATTATTTATATATATTTTTTTTATTTCGATATAAACATTAGTATATTCTTTTTTTATGGTATTATCTTTTAGATATTCACTAATGCTAAAATTATAATATAAACACTTTAATTGTTCATTAGATAAATAATATTTTTCAATATCATAAATAGAATTGTTTTTTAAAAGAATGCTTTTTATATTATAAATAGTATCTCTAATATTTTCAGTTTTAGAAAGATGATATATAAGATAAAAAACATCTTCCATATAAGAGTTATTTGTATCTAAATTTAATATTAAATAAAGCTCTATGGCTTCTTTTGGAAATATGTCATTATACATAGCTTATACTTTCCTTGATTGTATTTCCGCTATTTTTTCAAGAACTTCTTTAGCATTAGTCTCATTAATCTCACTATATCCAAGTTCTCTTAAAGCTTGTACTTTAGCTGTGTTTAACTCTTGGGTTCTACTTAACTTCTCTTCTTTTTTCATTTCAATATCTTGAACAAATCTTTTGTGTGTTTCAGCAATCTTATTTTTTGATGCCCCTCCATTGTGATATAAAGTCATTGCTGAGAATAAAATACTTTCAAAAATAAATTGTTTATCTTCATTGAAAGCAAATTCTGAAGGATTAGTAAATCCCATTGACTTTGACATATATGCTAAAATGTATTTTAATTCATCTGCTGTTTCCATTGATTGTAAGTAATGATATAAATATACATAAGTATTATATGTGTTCTTAGTCTTGTCTTCAGCTAATTTTTCTTTTAATAAATTTATAATATCTGCTAATATTTCTTGATCTTTCTTGTTAAAATTCTTTAAGTCTGCTAAAACTTCTCTATTTGAAGAGTCTTTTACTCCTTCATTAAGCCTTCTTTCGACATCTATAATATAATCACTAGTTACATTTATATTATTTACTCCATCTTCATCATCTACATTTAATAAAGCAAGTAGCCTTACAACTTTTTCTTTAGGCCATAGTGATAAACTATCCATAGCAAGATAGTTATATAGCATTTGTCTTGATACTCCTAAATATTTTGCTAATCTTACTTTAGATATACCTAGTTCAACCAATAGTTCGTTTACTCTTTTCATGCTAACCTCCTATAATCATTTTAATTAGTTTGACAAGAATAGTCAAGTAAAAATCTGTAAAATGACTAAGTAATTAAAGAAGATACCAAAGTTTTTTATTATCTTTTCTTACTTCTTTAACAATTCCGCCACCAAGACAATAATCTCCATCATAAAAAACGCAAGCTTGACCGGGAGTTACGGCCTTAACATTATCATATCTTACAAGTATTTCCCCATTATCTAAATATTCTAAAGTAATAGGAACGTCTTTAGAACGATATCTAAATTTAGCAGTGCATTTTACTGGTCTTTCATCACAATTAAAATTAATATTTTCTAAAATAGCACTATCTGAATATAGGTACTTGTTATCTTCACCTTCCGCTACATATAAAATGTTTTTATTTAAATCTTTGCCAACAACAAATAATTTATCTTTTGTACCACCTACATCTAGTCCCCTTCTCTGCCCTATTGTATAATACATAAGCCCAATATGTTCTCCTAATACTTCATTGGTATCTATATTTACAATATTGCCTTTCTTGTTAGGTAAATAGTTTTTTAAAAAGTTTTTAAAATTTCTTTCTCCTATAAAACAAATACCTGTAGAATCTTTCTTTTTAGCAGTTACAAGTCCATATTCTTCGGCTATTTTTCTTACTTCTTTTTTATCATCTATATCACCTAAAGGAAATAAAACATTTTTTAATTGTTCTTTACTTACCTGCGATAGGAAATATGTTTGATCTTTATTGTGTTCATGACTTCTCATTAGTCTTCCGTTTTGTATTTTGGCATAATGACCTGTAGCGATATAATCAGCTCCTAACTTTTTCGCTTCTTTTACAAATAAATCAAACTTAATATACTTATTACACATAATATCGGGATTAGGAGTTCTTCCTTTTTTTAATTCATCTAGAAAATAAGTAAAGACATCATCCCAATACTCTTTAATGAAATCAACTCTATGTAATGGTATTTCTAACTTGTCACATACTGCTTTGGCATCATTATAATCTTCTTCTTGGGGACAAATATTGTTATTTAAATTGGGATTACCTAAAAAATCATTGTTAATAGAACTATCCCAATTTCTCATAAATAAACCTATTACATCATAGCCTTGTTTTTTTAATAAAAGGGCGGCAACAGAGGAATCAACTCCTCCTGATATTCCAACAACAACTTTTTTCAAACTACTCACCTCTAATTCATGCTAATTATACTATATTTTTCTTTTCATTTCAATAAATTTGTGATATAATAATAAAGCATTTTTAGGAGGGGTTTATGAAAAAAGAAGCATTTGATAAAATTATAGATCTTGATATTGAAAGTTTAAATGAAGTGTCTTTTAAAGAAGCTTTGGAATATTATCTCACTTTAAAAGATTCGAAGTTAAAACATGATTTTTTTGATAAATATATAATTGCTATTAAAAAATATTTACCTAAAATATTATCTAAAGTAGAAGAATATCCTGTTACAAATTCATATGAGAAAAATGTTTATAAGATAGATAGCCTTTTATTTTATACATATACATTATATGGAGATATGTATTTTAATTTATTTAAAAAAGAAACTTTAGAAGGAATAGATAAATCTATCTATTTCAAGTGTCTTGAAAGATATCATTTTTTAGTTAATAATGATTTAATTGATGATAAAGTTTTGGTTGAAAATTTAAATATATATAATAAAGAGAAAGAAATTAAAGATAAATATAGTAATGTTGATAAAAAAATGTTAGAGGAAGCTTATAACGTTTATTTTACTTTAGATAATTATTCTTTAAAGGAAGAGTATTATGATAGGAAGAAGAGCTTTGTAAAGAAATATGGAATTGACTATGACGTATTTAAGGACTTTGTTAGAGCTTATGCTTTTCTTTATTTGAATATTTCTTTAGAGGAAGTTAATCAAAGAATAAGATCTATTGATGCAAATTGTAGTCGTCTTTCTAATTTTATTAATTTAGATAACTGTATTTCTAATATATTGTATAGTAATGATTTAAATGATATAAAATCCATCGTTTTAAAAAATCATATTACACCATATGAGGCTTCACAAATTATAAATAATTATAGATCTTTTATTTATTCTTCAGAAGAGAAAGAAAATATAATGAAAAAAGTTAATATGGCTGTTTCAAGTCTGTTGGAAGAACATAAATATGTTCACTACTCTATTGCTTTAAGTAAATTAGAGAAAACTAATGATAAAGAAGAAATAAAATTAATTGTTAAAAACAACAATGACCTTTTGGCGAATGTAAATATAAAACGATTCCTTTCTATTTATAGAATTACTTTAAGTATGGAGGAAAAAGAACAGTTGCAAAAATCGTTACTTGCTAAAATACATATGATAAAAAATGATATAAAAGCTAGTAATAAAAAGAAAACTATTGTTGATGCTTATGAGAAAATAAATTTTAATATTTTGCTAAATCCTGATGTTAAAACTATTGAGGAATTTTGTGAAATTATGAATATAACTAAAAACGAATTTTATGCTGCTTTTGAATGTTTAGAGTCTTTAGATGAAGATATGTATTTAAAAATAAAAGACAAAATAAATAATTTAAAAAAGCAAAGATATGCCATATTAAGTAATAAAGTAAATACAATTGTAGATAATATTATAAATGGTATTAAAGTTAGTGATGATGAAGTTAGACCTTTTGAAATACTTGATTATTTTCTTGCTACTAAATTAGATTTTAATGATTTTATAGATATATATCTTAAAATTAATCCTAAAGCTAGTAAAGAACAATTAAGAAGTATTAAAATTTTCTTTGCTAAAAATAAATTAACTACGAAGATTAAAACCTCTACAGAACTTAGTGGAAGTACTGTTTTTATGATAAATGATATGCCTTATGAAGTTAGTAATGATGAGAAAAGAGATACTATTAACTATTTAAAGAGTAATAATATTCCTCTTTATACTAAAGTATATAAACAAGCTTTAAGAAGACATATTAATGGTAATTTAATTGAAGATGGAAAAGTTAATAATAAACATTAAATAACTAATTTAATTAAAGCAGGAGATAAGAATACTTCTAAGAAACTACATCCTATAAAGAATATTAAGACTGTTATATATACTTGTAAATATCTTTTCATAGAGCTTCTTAAGTTTATATCTACTCCTCTAAATAAATATTTAAATAATTTAATACCAAAATAAAGGGCATAGAAGCCTAAAAACAAGCTCATTAATAAAGTAATAATCTGATGAGGAAACAAGTACGTAATAGCCCTTAAAATGCCATTTAAATGGTATGTATAAATAATAGAAGATAAAGAAAAGCCAAATATAAATGATGATATAGCTAAACTCATGATTATTAAGGGAATTCCTATTATAGAGATACCAAGTAGAAAGATAAAGGTTACGAATGCTATATTACCTATTAAGCTATTAATGAGAGCATTTTTATAATCTATATCATTATTTTTAATACTAGTAAAGAAACTGTCTAGACTTGTCGTTACAAGATTATGATCACTTTTATTTAATATTACAGCATAAATAATGCCACCTATTAATCCTATTAGCATAATAATTATTAAGAATATGTATATTTTCTTTTGTTCTTCTAGCTTATTTGTTACTTTATTTTTTACATTTTTAATTTTTAGATCCATTATTATCACCTAGTAAAGATTATTCAAGAATAATTTATTATTTACAAAAAACATTTTACAAATATAGACTTTTTATATATAATTAATTTTGAGGTGCATTATGAATCAGAAAATGGTAAAGATAATTTCTGCTATTATGTTAATAGCTATATTAGCAGGAGTAATTAGTGTAATATTTTATTATGTAATATAAAAAGAAATAGACTTTGTTTCATCTATTTCTTTTTTTGTTTTATTACTTAAATAACTTTGTTGTATTAACTCTTTTACTGTTAGATAGACAATTTACTTTTTTTATATTTTTCTTTTTATTGTAATTTCCTTTTACTTTTTTTGCTTCCATAAATTCCCCTTACCTTTCTATATATCCTTCTATTTCTGGTGTTATATCACTAACCAATAAATCACTAGTATCATATTTTAAAACTATATCATTAAGTCTTTTTTCATCTTTAGCAAGATATAATAAAATAAGTCCAGCAATTCTATCAGCAGTATATTGATTAAGTTTATAAATATCACTAGGATTTATATTATATTTTCTAATAATATCATTAATTGGACCATATTTATAAATATAATTTATATAACTTCTTGTAATTAAATCTATATTTTTATCTTTTTTTAAAAATTTAGCTGTTTTCCATACTTTCATATTATTCCCCCTATAAGTGGCTATTATTATATCATATTTGTTTAATATTGGCAAGATTTAACACGTCTTTTTTTTTATAAAACGCTCCATAATAGTAATGTAGCTAAGGAGTGATTAAAATGCATTTTTTTAAAAAATTAAAGCTACAAATAATTTTTCCTCTTCTTATACTCTTTATTATGCCCATAAATATCTATGCTTATTCCAAATATATTATCCCAGGTGGAGAAACCATTGGTATAGAAGTCAATTCTGACGGTGTTTTAGTTGTAGGCTTTTATGAAGTTGATAATAGATATATTGGAAAAGATGCAGGATTTGAAATTGGTGATGCTATTACAAAGATAAATGGTACTAAAGTAGATAGTATTAATGAAATGGTCAATGTTGTTAATGAAGAAGCGAAAGATAGTAATGAGTTAGAGGTAACAATTACTCGTGATAGTAAGTCTTCGACATTAAATTTAAATATGATCTGTGATAGTAATAATGTTTGCAAAACTGGTCTTTATGTAAAAGATGAAATAACAGGAATTGGTACTTTAACCTATATTGATCCTAAGACAACTATTTTCGGAGCATTAGGGCATGAAATTACAGAGAGAACTACTGGTGAAAGATTTGAAATTAAAGATGGTAAAATATTTAAAGCAACAGTAACTGATAATACTAAAAGTGAAAACGGATCACCTGGAGAGAAAAATGCAACTTATGATGAATCTGTAACTTATGGTAAGATTAATTCTAATGAAGAAGCTGGTATTTTTGGAAAATATACGAGCGAATTATTAGAAACTGAGGCTTTAGAAGTAGGAACAAAGGATGATGTTAAGAAAGGTAAAGCAGTAATAAGAACTGTTATAAACGGTAATGAAGTAAAAGAATATAATATAAATATTTTAAATATTAATAAAGATAGTGATATTAAAAATATTCTTTTCGAAATAACAGATGATGAACTTTTAAATGAAACCGGAGGTGTAATCCAAGGTATGAGTGGCTCACCTATTATTCAGAATAATAAGATAATTGGAGCGGTTACTCATGTTATTGTAAGTGATGCAAAGAAAGGGTATGGTATTTTTATAATAACAATGTTAGAAGAAGGAGATAAGAGTGCTAGCTAATGCTAACACTCTTATTTAATTTAAAAATCCTCTTGGTACCATTATTTTAGTTAATAGTTTTTGTTTATCTTCTATAGTTAATTGTTTTCTATCGTCTAGATTTTCATCAAATGGTATGATTATGTATTTATCAGGTATAAGAGTTTTTTTATCAATAAAGAAGAAAGGAAGGTTATTACAATTTAATAATGAAGATTTATAGTTATCTTCTAAAGTAAATATTGAACTTATTGATTCAATAGTATTTTCTTTATTAAAGTATTTAACACTGTTTTCTACAATATTGTCTATTTCTCTAGAAAACTTTCTTCCAAGACTTCTATATTTAACTAGTTTCATATTAGTTAATATTGATGATTCACTACTTGCATACCAATTAATTTTATATATATTTTTTTCTTTATCTTTAGTTAAATAATATGAAGATTTATCATCATTGAAAGTTAGACTTTTGCGATAATTATTATAGATAATACCACTTATATTATTATATGCTTGTTCTATTTTTTCTCTATCTCCTTCTATTCTAGATTCACATACATCAAAGCGTTCCCTTAAGCCTTCTAAACGTTCTTTCAAACTAATTAAATCTTCTTTGCTATATCCAAAATATGTTGCTTCATCTACATCACTATCTAAAAACATTTTAAATTCTTTATAATTAATTTTTTCCATAATTGTCTCTCCTTTTATGCTTCTACTTCACCTTTAAACTCAGATAAACTTCCATCTTCATTGACAATAGATGTTAGCGCTTTCTCTGCTTCTTTTAAATCTTTATCACAAGATGCTGCAAGTTTAGTTGCTTTTGTAAAATAATCTATCGCTTTATCTAGTTCTACGTCACCATTTTCTAAGGCTTTAACAAGTGTTTCTAATTCTGTTATTTTCTCTTCAAATTTTATTTCTTTCTTTTCCATAATCAATTCCTCCTATTTTATAATGGCTTCCTTACTGCCATCTTTTAATTCTATATTTATTAAATCATCTTTCTTTAAGTCTTTTATACTAGTTACAGCTTTATCATTAAGTTTAATAATGCCATAACCTCTTTCTAATGTTTTTAAAGGAGATAAAGCATCTAATTTACCAAGTAATAAAGTATATTTTTGTTTAGTCTTATCTAATATTAATAAGGGATTGCTAAATAATGGCCTTGTTTTAATATTATTTAGTTTAATTTTTTCTTTATCAATAATATTTTTATAATTTTTAACTAAACTTTCAGTTAAATAATCAAGTTTTTGAATTTTAGCAGAGTATAAATCTAGTGGATTATTTAAGATGTAATTACTCTTAATATTATCAAGTCTTTTTTTCTTTAATTCTAAAATATTACCTACAGCTTTCCTGCTTCTTAAATTTAACTGATTAATATAGTTTATAACATCTGCTTTATTAGGAACAGCAATCTCTGCTGCCCCTGTTGGTGTAGGTGCTCTTAAGTCTGCTACAAAGTCTGCAATAGTAAAATCTATTTCATGACCTACGGCACTGATTATAGGAATAGGACACTCAAATATTGCTCTTGCTACTATTTCTTCATTAAAGGCCCATAAATCTTCAATAGAGCCTCCACCTCTTCCTACTATTAGAACATCAAGGTTATAATTCTCAGCTCGTTTTATCTGCCTTACAATATCTTCTTTAGCACCTTCTCCTTGTACTAAACTAGGTAAAAGTATTACTTCAGTTAGTGGGAATCTTCTATTAATAGTTGATATGATATCTCTAATGGCAGCACCTGTTGGAGCGGTTATTACGCCAACTCTTTCGGGGATTTTAGGTATAGGCTTTTTATATTTATCATCAAATAATCCTTCACTAGCAAGTTTTTTCTTTAATTGTTCAAAAGCGACATAAAGGTTACCTACTCCATCTTCCATCATTTCATTAACATAGATTTGATAACCTCCTGTAGCTTCATAAACAGATATTCTTCCAGTTACTAGTACTTTCATTCCATCTTCAGGAGTAAATTTAACTTTACTAGCACTACTTGCAAACATAACAGCGTTGATTCTACTCCCTTCATCTTTGATAGTAAAATAAAAGTGTCCTCTAGTATGAGCTTTAAAGTTAGATATTTCTCCTTTAAGATAAACTTCTCTTAAGTTAATATCATTATCTATCTTATATTTAATATACTTAGTTAACTGAGTAACTGTTAAATATTCTTTATTCATTGCATTCCTCACTATGGTATATGTTATCTAAAACTCCATTTAGCATTTTTGTTATTTTTTCATCACTATATTTTTTAGAAATTTCTACCCATTCATTTATACATACAATGCTAGGAGTCTTCTCATATTTTAATTCGTAACTTGCTAAAAGAAATAATGCAATATCAACTTTATTTAACCTATCAAGAGACCAATCAGTCATATATTTATTAACTAAAGATGTTAATTCTTCTTTTTTTTCTATAACTCCATTAACTAAAGAATTGACGAAATCATTTTCAACTTCATATTCTTCTTTAATTAAATCATTTACATCATAATAGACTTTGGCATCATCAAAGATATTGATTTTATATATTATACGAAGAGCTATCTCACGCACTTCATTTCTTGTTTTCATAAGTTATCACTACCTCTCTTTTTGTCTAGTTCTATTATATCAAACATTAATTAATTTTAATAGTGTAACTTTAGGCTTTCATTACAATATTAAAAGACTATTGACAAATATAGTTATCAATAGTCTTTTATAGTTACAAATGTTTATTTTCTTTTTACAAGATTCTTTTCTTCATTGATAATTTTTTCTTGTGTTTCTAATTCTTGATATGTTACTTTTGTTGTTTCTTCTAACATATCTAATTCTTTTAAAGTAGAAATAGCTGTATCTACATCTCCTTTTGTAGCATTTACTACATTTTCATCATTACTACCACTACCAGTTTGTTTATAAGCGATTAAATCATCGTTATAATATATAGCGGTACTTGAGAAATTATCTCCTTCTAACAAAGTTTTAGCAGTATTATTTAATTGATTACTTGGTATTAAGTCTTTTGTTATTTCAAGAGATGAATATATAACTTTATAACTTGTTCCACTTAAATCTTTTAACTGCTCTATTTCAAGAGAAAAGTCTGTATTTGTAAGATTAAATTCATCCTCATCATAATTTGCATAAGAAGATGGCCAAATTAATTTAAAATTATCTTTAATATAATCAGAATCAAAATTACTAGAACTATTATTGTATGTTTCTTCGGCAGCTACTTGAGCATATCTTAATTTAGTCTTAGTGTTAGAAAAATCATGATTTGAACTTTCAAAGCCATTAGTATTGATTAAATAAGAATATAAGCCTGCTTTATCACTTTCATAAAAGTTTTCATTAGATTCGATTAAATAACCAACTTCAGAATTACTATCTTCGTTTTTTATTTTATTGCATCCACCCATAGATGATGTTAAACCTACTATAGTCGCATAGGTTAATAGTTTAATTTTTAATTTTTTTAATTTTTCAATATCTTTATTTTTCACACATATTCCCCCTTTTGTGTATTAAATTATATACCTAATTTGGTATTTTGTCAAATTATTCTATTTTATAAGTTTTAAAAATTTATAATTGTTTATAGGCCTATACAGAAACAATAAAAATGTTGTCATAATGATACTTGTAAATGTTATAAAATTAATTGCAAGTGTATTTTTGTATAAGATTAGAGATAATATCGAAAGAATAAAGAAAGATAATGTTAAAATAAAATATTTTATTCTAAATGATTTGTTTTTCATATACATATCTTTTAAGTCTTTTTTTGAGATATTTTTACCTTTACTTTTAAAGATATCAGTTATAGTTCTATTAGCGATAAAAGTTATAGTAAGGCCAAAGATAATACCAATTATAATTATAAATAGATAAGAATATGGTATATAGTAACTAATAGTAGCGATAAGAAGATAGAAAATAAAGCCAATGATTATTCCTATCATTCCTAAAAGATTACAGTTATTGTTTTTGGCATTACTTGTATAAACTAAATTATCAGTAAAATTGTAATAATAATTTATATAGTTTTTATTATCTTTGTATATAAGAACATAATTCATTAGTTTTCATCCCTTTTTATTTCAAATAATTTTATATATTGTCTTCCCTTAAAAGAGCTTTTTTCTAGGACATTTTTTATCTTTAATAAATTTTTTTTAGTTTTTGTATCAAGGCAATCTTTTTCTAAATCGTTAAAGAATATAAGTGATCCTAAAATATCATTATCATAATTATATTTGGTAAGTTTTCCGTTAATATTTAAAGAAAATTCATTTAATTTTTTATTTATACGCATTGTTCTATAATAATCTGGTAAAATTCTTTCTTCCTCATAATATTCATCTACTATATATAGCTTTAGATAATTATAATAATCTCCAGTACTAATATTGTTTGAATTTATAATGACAGTATCAATATACTCTTCTATTTTAGGTACATCATTTCTATAAATCCATTCACTAATATCTGCTACTTCTATATCATATTTTGTAAATGACAATCTATAACTTTGTAACATGTTAATATGTTCTTTTTTGGCATAGTTATAGTATGAAAAGATAAATTCATCATTATTATCTAAAAGTGTAACTTTTATCTTTTCTCCTTCAAAAGCATCTTCATTTGATTTATCAATTATAATATTATTGCCATCAGTAATTATAGTAACATTATCGTCTAAATCTATTCGTTTCTCTTTTATATTGTTTTTAATTTTAGAATTGCAGCTTTCTTTTAGAAAAGATTCTATTAAATTACTTGCTAAAAAATTTTTATCTAATAAAGGTACTCTATCTTTTATTAATTGTAATAAATCATATCTCATTATAATCACCTATTTTTTTAATCTTTATTTAATTTTAAAATTATTGGAATAAATTTTCTTAAAGCTAATAAATAATTTATCTATAATTTGTTTATATCTATATTTGTTTTGTTTTTTGTTGTCCGCTTACTCTGTAATCATATATTCTTTTTTCTGTACCATCAAAACTTGTCTCTAGTGATAGAAGTTTTTTCATTTCTTCAACATAATTTTCTATATCACTATAAATATCACGTTTCCATCTCGAATGGTCAAAATAGAACATATCATCATTTTCATATTCAATAGCTTCTAAATAATTAATTAAATAATTAATATAAATAGTCCCAACCATTTTTTCATGTTCATTAAGTTCTGTTTCTATTTTAGTAATATAATCTGGTAATAAATAATTTTTATTTATAGTTTTTTCTATTTGGGATAATCTTTCATGATAATTAAATTGGCCATAACAAGTTGTATCTTCAAAAATACCAAAATATTTATTATTCTCATTTTGTAAAATTTTATTGTCATAAACCCATAATCCAAGACTCTCTTGATCTTTTATATAAGTACCATGTTCATTTTTTATTATATTTTTAGTATTTTCAAAAAATATAGTATAATCTTTAGTTTCTACTGTTTCTAAAGTTGAAACAACAACACCTTTCTTTTCTTTACCTGTATAGACAATATTTTTAGATAAACTAAATTTCTCACCATTTTCTTCTTTCTTTACCCTTTTAATATTTATTCCTAAAGTTGCATCATCTCTTTTTATAGGTACTATCTCATAACTTTCATCTGTTTCATCTTTTTTTAATTTTATTTTTTTATTTTCAAAATCAAATGTTTCTATGCAATAACTTATATTTTCTCCTAATTCTGTTCTTATTACATCTTTAACATCTTCTCTTGTAACATCAATAAACATTCCTTCTAAAATCATTAAATCATCATATCTCATAACTATTTTTCCTCATTTCTGATTTTTTCTTTTAATTCATATAAGAAGTTTAAGGCATTAATCGGTGTCATATTTAATGGATCTACTTCTTTAATCGTTTCTTCTATTTCATTTTTCTTTTCTTCTTCTTTTATTTCTGGCTCATCTAAACTAAACAGACTAGTTTGAGTAAATTGTTTTTCTTTGGTACCTTCACTTTCATAGATATTAAGTATCTCTTCAGCTCGTTTGATTAATGATTCTGGTAAATGGGCAAGACTTGCAACATTAAGACCATAACTTTTATCAACGGCGCCTAATTTTATTTTGTGTAAAAATGTTAGCTTGCCATCTTCCTCAACAGCTGAAACGTGGACATTTTGTAAATGTTTTAGACTATTGGATAAATCGGTTAATTCATGATAATGGGTAGAAAACATTGTTTTTGCCCCTATTTTATCATGAATATATTCTAGTATTGCTTGTGCTAAACTCATTCCATCATAAGTAGCAGTTCCTCTACCTAATTCATCAAAAAGAATTAAACTGTTTTTAGTAGCATTTTCTAAGGCAAGATTAGCTTCTTTCATTTCTACCATAAAAGTTGATTCTCCACTAACAAGGTCATCACTCGCTCCTATTCTTGTAAATATTTTATCAAATATTGGCATAGAACAGCTTTTAGCAGGCACAAAACAACCTATTTGAGCCATAATAACTGTAATAGCAAATTGTCGCATATATGTTGATTTACCAGCCATATTTGGCCCTGTTATTAAGAGAATACTAGTGTCTTCATCCATAATTATATCGTTGGAGACATATTTTTTATCTTCGTGAGCCATTACTTCTTCTATAACAGGATGGCGTGAAGCAATTATTTTAACAGAGTGATTATCAGTTATCGTTGGTCTAACAAAATTATACATATCAGAAACTGTAGAAAATGCTTGTAGCATATCAACTTCGGCAATAACATTTGCAGTCTTTTGTAAGGGGTGAATGTAACGTTTGATAGTTTCTCTTATTTTCATGAATAAATCATATTCTAAGTTGATAATCTTCTCTTCTGCACCTAAGATAATATTTTCTTTTTCTTTTAGTAAAGGTGTAATAAATCTTTCACAGTTAGATAATGTCTGTTTTCTTTCATAGCCATATTCTTCTTTTAATTCTTTAACCTGTCCTTTACTAATTTCAATATAATAACCAAAGACTTTATTAAATCCTACTTTTAGATTTTTAATACCAGTTCTATCTTTCTCTTTTTGTTCAAGTTCTAAGATAAAATCTTTTGAACCACTGGATATTTTTCTTAATTCATCTAATTCTTCGTTATAGCCATCTTTTATTAAATGGCCTTCTTTTAAAGTTATAGGCGGATCTTCAATAATACTTTTATCAAGTAAACTATAAACTTCAGGAAAGTCTTCTATTTCTTTATAATAGTTAAGTTCTTTTAATATTTTTTTAATTTCAGGCAATACTTTTAAACTGCTTTTAAGTTGTAATAAATCTCTGGCATTTAAATTACCATAAGTAATTCTTGATGCGAGTCTTTCTAAATCATAGACCTCGTTTAAGTTATTTTTTAAATCATCTCTTAATATAAATTCAACTCTTAATTTATCTACAAAATCATAACGCTTTTCTATTTCTTTTTTATTAGTTAAAGGGCTTTCTATGTTTTGTTTTAGTAATCTACTACCCATTGCAGTTTTATTTTTATCTAAAAGCCATAATAGACTATAAGTCCTTTCTCTTAATCTTACTGTCTCAGTAAGTTCTAAGTTTCTTTTAGTATTATTATCTATTAAAAGATGGTCTTTGGTGTTTTCTTTTTTCGCTTCTCCTAGATGAGATAAATCTCCTTTTTTGGTATTTGTTAAATAGGCAAGTAAATGTTTAATACCTGTTTCTTCTCTTATATCTTTTAAATTTTTATAAACATAATTGTAGGCACTACCTTCATATAGTTCATCATAAATTGTAACATTTAAATGATATGTTGTTCTAAGAGTATTAACAAGTTCTCTATCTATCTTATCATTAACAATTATTTCACTAAAGTTATGTCTTAAAATATCTCTTAGTAAAGTGTCCTTGTCTCCTTCTTCTAATGATACATATATTTCTCCTGTTGATATATCAGAATATGATATGACATAACAATATCCTAAATCATAGATGGAAGCGATAAAATTATTGTCTTTAGCATTAATAGAGGTATCTAATCTCGTCCCTTTAGTAACAACTTGAATAACATCCCTTTTTACCATATCTTTAGTAGTCTTAGGATCTTCTAATTGCTCTACTATTGCTACTTTATAACCTTTATCTATTAGTTTATCTAGATATCCTTCATATGCTTTAAAAGGAATGCCACACATAGGAACTCGCTCTTCAAGTCCAGCATTTCTTCCTGTTAAAGTTAATTCTAATTCATGAGAAGCGGTTATAGCATCCTCAAAGAACATCTCATAAAAATCCCCAAGTCTAAAAAAGATAATAGTATCTTCATACTTATCTTTTATGTCTAAATATTGCCTCATCATTGGGCTTATTTTATCTCTATCTACTTCACTTCTCTTCATATACTACTTCTTTCTATTTTTTATTTCAGTATCGTTTACAATATTTACATGATTAAATCCTCTTTGCTTATATCTATAAGTTAAAGGAAGAACTTTATTATCTACTGCTAAGTTAAAACCATTCATAGTGTATCTATAACTCATAGGATATATTTTTAAATTGTTAGTTTGCATAATTATCACTCTCTTTCATAATTTATTTTTATTAAATTTATAATTATTATTTGTATTGTTGATTTTCAAAGTTATCATTTGCATAAATTCTTTTAAATCATCAGAAATATTTAATGATTCAAGTATCTCATTTTGTTTAAACGGAAAAACTTCCCTATCTTGAGAAATATTTAATAATAATTTATTCCTTGCCTCTTTGAATTCAGTTACTTGCTTTTCATAAAATAAATATTGTTGATATGTTGCATCGGTATAAATATATTCAAAAGTTTGTTGTTCTTCTTCACTTAATCTTAAGTAAAGTTTCCCGGCTTTACTTTCTTTAAAAATATTATATAATTTATCTCTTTTTGTTTCTCTTTCTGCTATAATTTTTTCTATTAAAAGATACTCTTTATAATATTCTCTTAATTTTGTTTCGTTTATCATAAAACTCTATCTTTTCTTCATTTCAAGTATTTTTTGATTAATTACACGATTACTTGTTTCGAACATATCAGTTTTATTCCATAAATCAAAAGTATTAGGATATGTACAATCATAAACAAAATTTTGATTAGTTAAGTTATAGCATGCTTTTGCTAAATAAGTTATTTCTCGTTCGTAGTTATCTTTTGTAACAGAACTTCTAGTATAATCAATTAACTCTTCAATACTTTTTCCATGAAGTAGTTCAATTTCGAATTTGGCAGTATAAAGCATTTCTTCAACTAGCTTTTTATTTTCAGGAGTAAAAGTAATATTACCATATTCTAAGTCTGTTATCTTAGTAAACAATTCTTCTTTTAACTTATTATATTCTTCATCAGGTATAAGTGGTGTTCTTTTTTCCTCTTTTTTCTCATTATATAAAATTTGACTAGCTTTTTCTATTATAATTAACTCTAATTCTTTGCTGTTTTCTGTTTGATTATATCTTTTATACCTTTCATAAAGTACTTTAATTAATGGTATATCAAAATAGTTAAATTTACTTATACTATAACTTTCTCCAACTACATCAATAATAACTTTTTTTATATCGTCATTTTTAATAGACTCAGTGCTTTCAGCGGTTACGGCATTATATAGTTCGTTGCCACTTTTTATAAATATATGTTCATCATCTTTAGAAAATGGAAATTCTTGGCACGATAATATCTTTTGTATTAATTGCCTTTTTTCCTCTTTTTCCTTTTTAATGCTTTCTTCTTTCAAGATATAGTTATCAATATTACTATCTTTATAAATTGTAGAAAACTCAACTCTTTGATTTTCATTTAAGCTTAAAAAGAAAGACCCAGCTCTAGTTTTTCTTAAGTTTTCTTTAATTCCTTCTAAACTATTTTCATCTACTTTTAATAAAGTTGTTAAATTTTTATATTCTTTACAATATCCTTCTAATTCGTTTTTATATTCCATACAAAACCCTCCTTAAGTAAAGTATAACATTATTATCTTCAAAAAGACAGCTTTTTTTGATAAAATACTTTATACGAGGGAGATGGTAACATGGATAAGCCTTTAGCGTTAAAAATGGCTCCAAAGCATTTAAATGAAGTTCTTGGACAAAAACATTTAATTGGAGATAATATGATTCTTAGCAATCTTGTTAAGAATAAGAAGTTGTTTTCGATGATTTTATATGGTAAGCCCGGAATTGGTAAAACTTCTATTGCAAATGCTATGATTAATGATTTGGGTATTAGACATAGATTTTTAAATGCTACAGTTAATTCTAAAAAAGATTTAGATATTGTTATTGAAGAGGCGAAAATGTATGATGGTTTAGTTTTAGTTATGGATGAAATACACAGACTAAATAAAGATAAACAAGATATTTTATTACCACAGTTAGAAAGTGGCCTTATTACTTTAATAGGGATGACTACTAGTAATCCATATCATGCAATTAATCCTGCTATTAGATCAAGATGTCAATTATTTGAACTTAAAGAGCTAGAAACTGAAGATATCGTTGAAGGTTTAAAAAGAGCGATTAAAAGTCCTTATTTACCTAATATTAAAATAGATGAGGAAACTATTAAGTATATTGCTAATATATCGGGAAATGACTTAAGATTTGCTTATAATCTTTTAGAAATATCTTACTTTTCTACTAGCGATTTTAAAGTAGATTTAGAAGTTGTAAAAAAGATAAATACTAAGCCTGTTTTCTTTGCAGATAAAAATGGTGATGCTTATTATGATATGTTATCAGCTTTTCAAAAGTCTATTAGAGGTAGTGATGTCGATGCAAGCTTACATTATTTAGCAAGATTAATTACGATTGGTGATTTAGATAGTGTTTTTAGACGAATGGCAGTTATTGCTTATGAAGATATAGGTCTTGCTAATCCTTCTATTGGTCCTAAAGTAATGTCTGCAATTGAAGCGGCTAAGTTAGTGGGATTACCGGAAGCTAGAATTCCTCTTGGAACAATTGTTACAGAGATGGCTTTGTCTCCTAAAAGTAATACTGCTCATATAGCTTTAGATGAAGCTTTAAGTGATATAGAAAAAGGAAATGTCGGTGATATTCCAAAGCACTTAAAGAATCCATCTAATACTTATAAATATCCTCATGATTATAAAAATGCTTTTGTTAGACAACAGTATTTGCCTGATAAATTAAAAGATAAGAAATATTATCATCCTAAAAATTTAGGTTATGAATCTAAATTAAAAGAGATATATTTATATTTAGAAAAATTAAAGAAGGATTCTTAAAATTCTTCTTTTTCAGATAATAAATTTAGTGAATAATCTATAATTTTTTCTTTGCGTAAATTTAGTATAGTTTTATAAAATTCTTTTCTTATATCAGATATTTCTTCTATTCCATCAATAATTTTATTAATTTTATCTAAGTTTATCTTTCTACCAATTCTTTTTAACGCTTCATTACAGTCTTTATTTTTAAGAGAGCTGATATATTCAAAATAATTGATTTTTTGACCATTAATTTTTAAAATCGAATTAGGAAAAATATAAATCCTTGCTTCAATTTCTTCAGGATTGCTTAGAATTTCTTTTATCTTTTCATCATCAAGTGCTGGATATAGACAACTGCCACAATCATAAATAGGAGCGATTTCACTAGTTTTATTAATATCATCTAATAATAATCCCCAATTACCATTATGGCGGTCAAAATTTCCAAGAAAAGCATCAACAATGAACATATCAAAATAAAATTCTTTTAATTTTATAGGATCAATATTACTTTGTTCTTCTATAGCTTCTAATACACTAGATAATTCTACTCCAAAGCCGTTTTCACTTGATGAGATTATACTATTTTTAATTTCAGCAAATTTAAAGAGTTTTTTATTATTTATTTCAAAATCTTTACATAAAACACATAATTTATTTTTTCCGTTGATGTTATAAAGACCCAATTTAGTTTCTTGAGTTTTAAATCCTAATGATTTATATATTAGACATCCTATATGTTCAGAAATACAACCATTAGTATAATATTTATTTTCATCTTTTTCATTTTTTACTGGAGGTGTTTTTAACATATATTTTGTTCCAAACTCATCTTCAAGGCAGATTTTATTACCGTTTCTACCATCATAATATTTAAATTTATTTATTTTGTAATTATTAAAATTATTTAGCATCTTTGTCACCTCTTACTTTACAGCTCATTAATAAATACTTTTCTCTTAGATGATTAGCATGTTTTTCACTAATTTCATTTTCAAAATAAGCAATATTTATCGAACTATACACTTCATACATTAAACAATCTAGTAGATTACTATCTTCTTTAATGCCTTTTAGTAAAGCTTTTATATCGTTATCAAGATATTCTGGAAGATTCACATCATACATATCTTTTTCTAAAACGGATATTGGAAAAGTTCCTTGGCTTGTTTTAATCACTTTATTATTCATTGTTATCATCCTCTTTAATATATTATATCAAATATATTAAAGTTTACCATAGAGATTTCTTTTTAACTTTATCTTGATAAAATTCTGGTAAAATTGTAAATTCATCAATATATGCTTTATTAATAGTAGAGTTTAAAAGAATAGGATATGGATTACTCATATCTGTTCCGCTTAAATTTACACCAGTAAAATCTGTATCATAGCCAAAAATATAATCTTTAGCATTATCTTCATCTGTTGAAAAGTTACAGTTTGAAGCATCTTTATTATGAACTTTTTGTAAATCAAATAAACTACTATTAATATTTGTCCCTCTAAAATCTATTCCTCTTATATCTACGTTATCAAACGATATTTTAGATAAATCATAGTTTCGTAAGATATATTTATATTCATAATTTATAATATAATATTTTTCACCATTTTTTTCTACTTCTTTAAATAATTGTGTAGATAAAATTGGTAAACGTCTATGTAATTTTTCCATTAATTCTTTGTTCTTAGAAAAAAGTTCTTCAATCTTTTTATTGTTTTCTTCTATTTCTTTTTCAATTAATTGATTTTCCAAATTATCTTCTTCAGAAGTCATTTCTTCTATTAAACTACTTTCTGATTGCTCTAAAAGTATATTAGGTAAATCTTTTTTTGGTATTTTTATTAAATGTAATAGGCTATAGAGTATGTCCATATTTTTAATTTCAATTTTTTCATCTATATGTCCATATATACTTCCAGATCCGTTTTTAGAATAGATATACTTTCCTGTTAAATAATTTTTTTCTATATCAAATTCTAAAATAATACTCTCTTCATTAAATCTTAACAATGGTTCTTTTTTTGAAAATGCATCTTCATGTTTTATATTAAAAAATTTTATTTTAATCATATATTTATTAAAATATTCAATTTTTTTATTTTCATCTGTTAGTATATAGTGCTGAAATTTAATCTTAATATTATAGTCAATATTATCATCTATATGTTTTGTAACGTAATAATATGTAAATTCTTCTGTGCTGTCGAGAAAAAATTTAATTTTAACTCCTAAATTAACTATTTTTCTATGAATTTCTTCATCTATATCCTTAATTCTAGATTCATAGTCAGGAGACCAGGTAATATAATATTTTTTTTCTTTATCATCATAAATTTCAAATGCTATAGGAGAAGAGTCGCTTACCGTTAAATTGCAAAAATAATCTTTTTGGTAGTTTAAGTTAATTTCTAATTCTTTATTTCCAGAAACGTAATGTTGAACATAACAAGAAAAATCTATACTGATTTTCTTGTTATTTAATGTACTTAATTCTTTTTCTAAAACTTTCTTTTCATCTAATATATCTTTAGAAATACTATATAAACAATTACTATAAAGATCGTTTAATTTAATTAAATTAATTTTATCTTCAAAATTAAAGAAATCTCTAAAGGCTTTTTCTTTTAAAATTGTTTTTTTTAATTCCCTTAATGTTTTTTTTAAATAATTATTTTCCATTCCTGCCACCTGCCAGTATGGTTTATTATATCAAAAAAATATATAATTGCAATAATAAATATAATGTAGGGTAATCTACTTAAGACATAAACAAAGTTTTCTTTTTAACTTTATCTTGATAGAATCCAGGTAAAATTGTAAATTCATCAATATAGGCTTTATTAATAGTAGAATTTAAAAGAATAGGATATGGATTATTCATATCTGTTCCACTTAAATTTACACCAGTAAAATCTGTATCATAGCCAAAAATATAATCTTTAACATTATCTTCATCTGTTGAAAAGTTACAGTCTGAGGCATATTTATTATGAACTTTTTGTAAATCAAATAAACTACTATTAATATTTGTTCCTCTAAAGTCTATTCCTCTTATATCTACGTTATCAAATGATATTTTAGATAAATCATAATCACTTAAGACATTTTTATATTTATCTTTAATAATATAATAATTATCATTTATTTCATCTAATAACTCTTCCCTTAAAATAGGCATTTTAATTTTTAATTGTTCAGCTAATTCTTGATTTTCTTTTATTAATTCATCTATTAATTCTTTATTCTTATTTATTTTTTCGCTAATTATAGATTTCCTTAAATCACTAATTTCAGCAATTTCGGGTTCTTCTTTTCTTTCTATATAGTTTTTCCTAATTCTAGCTCTTTCACCCATATAACTTAATATATAATTTTCAAAATAATTAGTAGGAATATATAAGTTATTTAGAATATAGCTTATTTCTTCTTGATTTAGAGATTGCGTCCATATTTTACCATCGAAAATATAGGAATATTGATAAGTACATTCAAAATAATTCATTTTGACATTATCATATTTAATTGTAATACAGCTAATATCATCTTCTTTATTTATAATTTGAGCTTTAAAAATTAATATATTATCATGTATTTCTAAATTAACTTTAAAATTGTAATTATCGTTTTCTTTTTTTGTTATGAAGGGAAATTGTAAGGTATCATAGTTTTTATCAAAGAACGTTATATTTTTATTTTCATTATTTGTTTCTTCTATTTTCATGAAATCTTTATAATACATATTAGCATAAAATTTAATTCTATTTATTAATTCTTTTCCGTTTTCAGGACAAATAATCATTACTTCGGCTTTTTCACCATCGTGTCCTGTTATACAAAATTTTATTTTTATAATATCGTTTTCAGCATTTCTATATTCTAAATCAAAACCGCCATTATCATTGATAAACAAATTACCATTATCATGATTTTCAAACATAGCCTCTTCTATTTCATATAATTTTGAAGCAACATCACTATATATGTGTTTTTGATATTCTAAAGAAAAATATATAGCTTCTTTTAAAGACATATTTTTCTTAGATTTATCTATAATAATACTTCTAATAGCCATTATTTTATTTAATTCATTAACGAAATCATGCATTATTCTTAAGCCTTTCTTTTAGTTTTACTTTTTTGTTCTTTTATAGCTCCATATAGAATTCCTTTATATAAAGGTAAATTATTAGTTTCAATATCTTCTAAAGCATTATCAAGTTCTTCTCTTGTGAAATTTATCGTTGCGTTATCACAAGTAAGTATTTTTCTATCTCTTACAATGTCTATTTCTTTTTTACCATAACCTTTTAACAGCTTATAGTTACTCATTATATATTGTTGAATTATATCTTTATCTTGCTCTTTTAATTCTTTGGCAATATACTCTAATTCTTCAATTGGAATGCTGTTTTCTAAATAATAATGATATAAATCAAAAGGCACTCCAGTTAGTTTAGCTTCGTTTATTTCTTCTATTACTTTATCAATCAATAATAAATATCTAGCTTTATATTCGTTATAAACATTTTTTAGATTACTTAAATCACTAGTAAGTTCTAAAATAGTTTTAGGAAATCTTCTTATTAGTTTTGTTAAGAAGAATTTATTTAAGTCATACACTTCACAAAAAATAGCATATTCATTATGATACTTATTGATATCTGACAATATTTCACATATTTCTTTTCCATTAGCAGATGTTATTTTTTCAATCATTTTTCTTCTTTCTGCTTGAAAGGCATCTTCTTTTATTTCTCTTCTAAAAGCAACTTTTTCTTTAAACTTCTTTTCTTTTATATCGATGTATTGCAAATATAAAGGATGATTTCTATTATTTAATATATTTAAAGCATTATCAAAAGCAGAAGTTGTACAGTTAGTTTTGCTTCTAAATTCTTTTAACTCTATAACTCCATAAGATAAGAACATGTTTAAAATTGTTTTAGCAATAACATAGTCTGTATCCATTTCTTTTAAATTACGGGAAATAATTAATTTATGTTCTATTTCTTGTTTTATATTGCTTATTATATATAATTCTTTGCTAGTAAAGTTTTTACTTTTAAATAGTAAGTTTAATAAATCTAGAATATTGTAAATACCAATATTATATTCTTCAGCTTTATTTAAGGCTTCTTTATATATATCACCATTAATTTTATAGGTTTTAACTAAACTTAAGACAATATCCTTCTTATTATTTTTCGCTTCTTTTAAAGCAAGCATATCAAAGTACTTATTAAACTTTTCTTGAAATTCTATAGATTTGTGTGCTGATGATAAATATCTATTATATTTCCACTTAATTAATAATAATTCTTCCTTAGTAGTAGCTTGTTCTAGCAATAATATTATTTGATCAAAACTTAAATCGCATTTCATATAAATACCCCCTCTGTAAGTAGCCGTATTATACCAAAAAAATAGACTTTAGTCAATTATTTAAAATTAACAAGTCTATTATTAAATCTTTATCCATTTCTCCACTTTTAACTTTATAGTCAAGCGATGCTAAATTTTTAATGATTTTAGTTAGCTCTTTTTTAGTATAATAACTAAGTAATTCTAAAGTTTTCTTAACTCTAAAAGGATGAACATCTAATATTTTAGCCATATCATTATAAGAGATATTTTGTTTAGATAAAATCATTACTTGATATAATAAACGGTACTGACTTTCTAAAAGCCCCATAATAGTAAAAAATTCAATATTATAATTTAGAAGTTCTTGATAATTTAAGAGTGCATTTTTCTTATCTTTAATAGCAATATTTCTAACTAAAGAAAAGGAAAGATTGTCTTGATCATTAAGAGGCTTAACTAATAGTTCTTTTGCTTCTTTATAAGTAATATTCTTACTTTCTAGGAATGCTAATTTTAATTTTTGACATTCACTTATTAGTCTTTCATTATCACTTTTATAATATTCTTCTAAGAGTCTAAGAATTTTAAAATCTACTTTATAGCCATTAAATTCCATATCTAAGATATTTTTAGGACTAACTTCTAATTTTAGATAATTAGATTTTTTCATAAGTGTTTTTATTTCTTTTTTTCTTTCATCTAATTTTTTGGTAGTTAAAATTAAGAGAACGTCATTATTAGGATTATCTAGATATTTTAATAGTGAATCTAAGCTATTATTAGTATTGAAATTATCTCCTATAATTACTTTATTAGGGGAAAGAAAAGAAATAGTATCAGCATCTTCTATTAAGGAGTTGATACTATTCTCTTCTAAGTCATAATGAGTAACTATGGCATCTTTAAAGCCGTTATTAATAAGTTCCTCTATTTTTTTATCTATTAAGGTTTTACTATCACTTATTAAGATGTAGTTATTCATTTAGTAAAGCCTCAATTTCTTTTTTGATTTCTTTAAGATGTTTTTTATTCTTAATACCACCTTGGGCAAAAGTAGCACTTCCACCACCATTTCCTTCATAAGAAGTGGTAGCACTTTTAACAAGAAGACCGGCATTTATATCATCTAGAGAACTTCGACAGATAAAGTTAACGCTGTTATCTTCTTTTATATTAGCGATAAAGATTAAGACATGATCAAATTTATTACATAAATCATCAGCCATAGCTTTAACTAAGAACATAGCAATATTATCTAGTTCTAAGTATAAGAATTTCTTACCGTTTATTTCTTTAACTCTATCTAAGTATATATCTAAGTTATTAAGAGTTAATTTTTCTAATTCATTGTTATATGTTTTTTCTAAGGTTTTAACTTCGCTTTGAATATAACTAAGTTCATTTTGATTAAAGACTATGTCTTTATAAGAAGTTGGTGCAGTATTATCGATATCTACATCAAAATCTAATTTAATACCTTGTTTAGTTGCTAAAGCAAGTATCTCTTTAGCTTTTATTAATAGTTTAACCATTTCATCGTTATATGGCTTAATAACTTCAAATAATGTATTTTCTAATCTATCATTAGTAACTGCTTCTATTCTATAGGTGTTACTTCCTTTAGATTCAAAATTAAAGATAGCGAAACGTTTAATGTCTTTAGTGTTGGCAACATGTGTACCACCACATAGTTCGATTGACTTATCAATTTTAACTACTCTAACAGTCTCACCATATTTTTCACCAAATAAAGCCATAGCCCCAAGTTCTTTAGCTTTGTCAATTGGCATAGTCTCTGTAGAAGTAATAACACCTTTTTTAATAATTTTATTAACTAGTTCTTCTGTTTTAACGATTTCTTCATCACTTATTTTAGATGGACAAGTAAAGTCAAATCTTAGTTTGAATTCATCAACATAACTACCTGCCTGTCTAATATTTTTATCAACTACTTGTTGTAGTGCATATTGTAAGATATGAACACTAGAGTGATTAGCTTCTATTTCTTTTCTTCTTTGTTTATCGATAATTACTTCAACTTCATCGTTAACAGTAATTTTACCATCTAATAGTTTAATTTTATGAATATGTTGACCATTAGGACCTTTAAAGACATCAACAACTCTTGCTTTAAAGCTTTTACCAACAATCATACCTGTATCTGATACTTGACCACCAGACTCTGAATAGAAACATGTTCTTTTTAAGATAATATAACCATCATGATCTAGAGTCTTTTCTAACTTGTCTTTAGAAACAATTGCAAGAACACTGCTTTTTAGACGATATAAACCATAGACAAAGGTAGAGCTTTTAGTAAATTCCATTAATACTTTCTTTTGACTAGCCATAGCAGTTTTAGTACGAGCATTTTTCTTAGCTAGTTCTTTTTGTTTATTCATATAATCATTAAATTCTTCTAAATTCACTGTATAACCATTTTCTTTAGCTATTTCTTCTGTAAGTTCAAAAGGAAAACCAAAAGTATCGTATAGTTTAAAAGCATCATAACCGCTTATCACTTTATCGTTATCATCTTTCATTATTTCTTTTAGACGACGTTCTCCATCTTCTAGAGTATTAAAGAATAATTTTTCTTCATCAAGAATATAAACAGCTATTTCTCCAGAGTTAGTCTTAAGTTCAGGATAAGCATCTCCCATAACCATGACAATAGTAGGTACTAGTTTGTAAAGGAAAGGTTCTTTGAAACCTAGAGTTCTTCCAAATCTAACACTACGTCTTACTAATCTTCTTAAGACATAATCACGTCCTGTATTGCCAAAACTAGCACCATCTGCAATAGCGAATGTTACAGCTTTCATATGGTCGGCAATAACTTTAAAGGCTGTTTCACCATTATATAAAACTCCACTTAGTTCTTCTATTTTTTCAATAATAGGTTTGAAAAGGTCAGTTTCAAAATTAGAGTCAACTCCTTGAAAAATACATGCCCATCTTTCAAGTCCTGCTCCAGTATCAATATTTTTATGAGGTAGTTCTTTATATTTTTCACGAGGAACACCAGGTTTAGAATTATATTGACTGAAAACGTTGTTCCAAATTTCTACATAGCGATCTTGGTCTTCATCATTAATGAATTTTTCCCAAGCAGTACCATCAGGATCTAATTTTTCACCTTGATCAAAGAATATCTCACTATCTGGACCACATGGACCTTCTCCTATTTCCCAAAAGTTTCCTTCTAGTTTTATAATGTGTGACTCATCCATACCTACTTCTAGCCATTTGTTATAAGCATCAGTATCATTGATATATACTGTTACATAAAGCTTCTCTTTAGGAATAGCAAACCAATCTTTACTTGTTAAAAGTTCATAGGCAAATTCTATCGCTTCATCTTTAAAGTAATCACCAATAGAAAAGTTACCCATCATTTCAAAGAAAGTCTGATGTCTTTTAGTAATACCTACATTTTCTATATCATTAGTTCTAATACATTTTTGAATATTTACAATTCTTCTAGATTCAGGAGTAACACTTCCATCAAAATATTTTTTTAAAGGGGTAACTCCAGCATTAATCCAAAGAAGTGAATCGTCATTGATTGGGATTAAGGGAGCTGATTTAACATATTTATGCCCATGTTCTTCAAAGTACTTAACCCACATCTTTCTAATCTCATTACTAGTCATATATCTCATATTACTACTCTCCTTCTTGTATTAATTTTTAATTTAGGTAATTGTGCAGATGATGTCTGCACAAATCAATTTCTCTTTTTATTTTATAGTTGTGCAACATGCTGTTGCACAACTACGTCTATCTAATGTCTTAATTTTGCCACCATCGGTGGCAAAATATTAGTCATTATCAATGCTTTCAAGGATTTCTTCTAATCTCTTATAAAAGTCGCATAAATCTCCATTATTTAAGATATAATAATCGGCAAAGGCAATAGGACCTCCTTTAGCAGAGTTTTCAATCTCAGCGACATCTCTTTTAATTATATCTTCGTGATTAAAGGGCCTATCTGGTCTTGACTCTACTCTATTATATCTAATTTTCTTATCTGTGCAAACACAAACAAGTTTTAAATCTTTAAATTTATCTTTAAGTATTAAATATTCATCCCAGGAATATAATCCATCTAAAACAGTATCTCCCATACTATAAGCTTTTTCTATTTTAGGAAGTAAAAGTTTCGCGACTACTCCCATTCCATGTTCTTTACGAAGATTTTCTCTAAATTCTTTTTGACTATCAGGAGTAATTTCAATTCCTGCTTCTTTCATCTTATCATAAATTACTCCTCCAAAATAGATTTTTTTATATCCTTGATCTTCTAAGTAAGTAGTGGCAACGCTTTTACCCGTTCCACTCATACCAACAATGGCAATTAATTTTTTCATAAATACTCGACCCCACTTTCTAAATCAATTATTTTATCCGCTTCTTTATATAGATGTTCTTTAGTTGTATTTTCTATTGTATAATCATAATCATCATAGTTTTCCATATCTTTTTCAGTAATGTGATTTTTTTCTTTTTCTGTTAGATTATTATTATAGTTTTCTCTAATTACATGAATTATTTTAATATCTGGAAATCTTTCTCTTAATAAATTAAATTCACTAACAAGTCTTCCATCAGTTATGATAAAGACATCAAAGTAATGTTTTAATATATCTATATCTTCACATAATCTATCTACTAAAAAGGTGTCTTTATGAAGAGTATTTTTTATTACTTCAATTCCCATTTCTTGTAAGAACTCTCTTGGCTTCTCTTCCATGTTACCATCCCAACTGAAATAGTTTCTAGCGTATTCATATAAAGGGGTTGTAATATGAAGAATGCAAGCACTATCTCCTTTAAAATCATATTTAGTTTTCATATAACTACCAAGTAAATCTTTACCACTTCCAGCTTTTCCTGCTAATAAATATATTTTCATCTATATCACACTCCATCAAATACATAAAAAAGACCACTGTAGGAGTGTAAATTACACGTTACCATCCTACTTTGGTCTTAATTTTTATAAGGGTATCCCCACAAAACTCAAGAACTTGCTTTCCAAAAGAATCTTAGTTAATTTACACCAACCATTAACTCTCTATATAAGATTTATCTTTTGTACTCTTTTCTCTCACTGTTTTCTGATTATTCTTTTGATAATTATCGAACTTTTCTTTAATATCAGTATTTTCTACAACAAATTCAAAAATTATCTTAACTGTTGCAATTATAGGTGTTGCAACTATCATTCCTATCATACCAAAGAAATAGTTAAAAAGCAAGAGTCCAAGCATAATTGTTACAGGATGTAATTTCATTGTTTTTCCCATTATTAAAGGTTGATAGAAATTATTTTCTAAAAGTTGACATACTACTACTGATACTAGACAGAAAATACCAACCATAGGATCTATGGTAAAGCCAACAATTACGGCTGGAGCCCCACCAATCCATGGTCCAATATAAGGAATAATATCGGTAACAGCACAGAATAAAGCGAAAAGGAAGGGAGCGCTTAGTCCTGCTAAACTAAAGCCAATAGATTGAGTTATAAAAACTAAGAAACATACAAGTAATACTCCTCCAACATAACTTCTTAATTTAACATTTACTCTTTTCATTAAATCTTTAGCATTTTTGTGCCATGAGGTTGGCATAAGACTAAGTAGATGGCCTTGAAATTTACGAAAATCAAATAATAAATAAAAGCCAATCATAATTCCTAAGATAATATTGGTAGAAACGCTAATTAAACCTTTACCAAAATTCCAAATACTATTAGGAAGAGTGCTAGCAAGAGATGAGCCAACTTCTTCTATTTTATCTAAAATGGTATCTTTATATTCCTCTATTTGTTTACTATCTCCTAAGTTTTCTAAAGTATCACTGACAAAATCTTGAGCATTATCAACAAGTTCTGGTACGACTGATACTATGTCAGAAACACCACTTGAAAAGGTTGGAACAGTAAAAACTAAAAGCAGGATAATAGAGCCAAATATAATTAAATATGTTAAGATACAGGCAAGAACTCTAGGCATTTTTGTAGATAATTTAGTGGCAAGAGGATCTAATAACCAAGCGATAACAAAGCCAATAAAGACTGGAGATATAACTGAGAGAATTGTTCCAATAACTCCAAGAATATTCCATTCTTTTATTAAGTAAGTACCTACTAATATTACTAGTATTATAACTAAAATAAAAACAAACTTAATTAAATTATTAGATAATCTAAAGAAATTATTAATAGATTTAACATCTAATTCAGAATCTTTAATTTTACGAAACATATGTAACCTCCTGGCTCTTATTTTAGCATATTCATAAATAATAGTAAATAATCCATTAATTAGTATAGCCAGAAATTAAAAAGAAAAAAACTATAAAATTAGACAAATATCTAAATTATAGTTTGTTATATTAATTTATTCTTACTGCATAATCTGAAAATGATTTCCTGAATCAAGGTATAAATAACCTTTTCTACCTCCTAGTTGTGGTAAGACATCATTATAATAATTTAATCTTTCAAATTTAGTAATAGTCAAGAAAACACAATTACCATCATCCATATAAACTAAAAATCTATCTTTATCATACTCATTAGGATCATATTTAATTTCACTTATTTTTTCTCTTATACTTCTATCTATTCTTTTATAATATTTAACAAAACTATTTATCTTATTATCTGGTATTTCATTTATTAATCTTGGAATCATATAGGGAATATTATTATCTAAAGTAATTTCATCTTTATTTTCTAATACATATTTACCATTATCTTCTCTTTTATATAATATTTCATATTCTTCTATTTCTATATCAAAGATATGATAGAATTCTCTATCTATTTTAACACTTTTGACTAAAGGATTCTTTAAGATATCTTTTTCTATTTTACCTTTAGTTGTCTTATAAAAGCTTGGATAATTAATTAATCCGGTCACTTCTAATATTTCTTCATCACTAATTATATCGTTACCTGTAATAATTATGTTTTTTACTTTGGTATCAGCGATAATTAGAAATAGAAAAACTATTATAGCGATTACTATAACAAATATAAAAAAAGGTAAAAGCCTTAGTTTTTTCTTTTTAATTACTTTAGTCATAAATCACTACTCCCAATTTACAAATTCTTGTTCAACTCTTAATTCAATACCATAGTGTTCTTTTACAGCATCTTTTACAAACATAATTAGATCATGAATATCTTGTGCACTAGCTTCTTTTTTATTAATAATAAAATTAGCATGAATATTACTAACCTCTGCTCCTCCTTTAGTTAGACCTTTAAGTCCTATATCTTCTATTAATTTACCAGCAGGATCAGCATTTTCTGGATTTCTAAAAACACTGCCAGCGCTAGGATAGTTTAAAGGTTGTGATTTAACACGTCTTTCTTTTCTATCTTTAACTACAGCTTCTAAAGCACTTTTATCTCCTTTTTCTAATCTTAATGTAGCTTCTAAGCATATGTAGTTTGGATGACTTTGTAAAAAACTACTTCTATAATGAAAGTTCATCTCTTCATTAGTTAAAGTTATAATCTTTAAATCATCTGTTAATACTTTAACTGTTCTAGTAACATAGCCCATATCACTTTTATAAGCTCCAGCATTCATATAAACAGCACCACCTATAGTACCAGGGATACCTGCTGCAAATTCTAAGCCTGCTAGACCTCTTTTGATAGCTTCTCTTGCTACTTTCATTAAGGATGCTCCTGCACCACATACTACTTTATTACCAAAAAACTCTATTTTATCAAATTCATCTAGTTTAATTAGAACTCCTTCATAAATTTTATCACTAAATAATAAATTACTACCATTTCCTAATATTTTATATTTAATGTTATGTTTTTTAATAAGCCTACATAGTAAAACTAATTTATCTGTATTTTTAGGATAAATTATCGCTCTAACTAGTCCTCCTACTTTATAAGTAGTAAATTTACTAGCGAAAACATCTTTAGTGATTTTACCTATATCACATTCTTCTACTTCTTTTAGAAATTCTTTCATTCTACTCATCCTTTACTAATTTTATTATCTCTTCATATATCTTACTAGCACTGTCTTTAACCCCATTTTCTAAAAGTTTATCTTTCATTTCTTTTAGTTTCTCTTTATCATTAATAATACTATCTATTGCTTTTATTAAGGTATCTTTATTAAAATTAGCTTCTTCTATAATCTCTACACCTTTACCTAAGGCTTTGGCATTTTTATATTGATGATTGTTAGTAACATAAGGACTTGGTACCATTATAGAAGGTAAGCCGATACTAGTAATCTCGGCGATTGTACTAGCCCCACTTCTAGTTACCATTAAGGTTGCATCTTTCATAATACCTATTAAATCATTAGTAAATGGTATTATTTTGACATTAGATGGAGTTTTTATGTCTTTGTAAGAATCATAGTAGTTAGAACCTGTAATTAATAATATTTGATATTTTTTATTTTTAAAGCATGGTATTATTTCTTTTAATTTTTCAGTAATAGTAAGAGAGCCTAAAGACCCCATAACAATGATAACAAGAGGTAAGTCTTTTTTGAATCCTAATTCTTCTTTAGGTATTTTCTTAACATCTTTTATTTGTTCACTTCTAGGATTTCCTGTATAGACAGTTTTATCTTTAGGAAAATCATTTGTACTTTCTTTAAAAGAGACTAATACTTTATTAACATATCTTGATAAAAATTTATTAGAGACACCTGGAACTTTATTTTGTTCATGAATGATAGTTTTTATTTTTAATTTACTAGCTGTATAGATAACAGGGGCAGTTATATAACCACCAAAACCTATAACAACATCGGGTTTAAATTTAAGTAACTCTAATTTTACTTTATTACAGGCTTTGTAGTAAGCTTTCATAACTTTAAAGTTTTTAAAGAAATTCTTTCTATTTAATCCCATCATAGAAATACCAAGATAAGGTATTCCTTCTTTAGGAATTATATCTTTTTCCATTCTATCAGTAGTACCTATGTATAAAAATTCTATATTTTTTTCTTTTTCTTTAAGTTTATTTATTACTGCTAGTGCTGGAAAAATATGACCTCCTGTTCCTCCTGCTGTTATAACTATTTTCATTTTTTTCATCCTTCCTAGTATAATATATGTTAATTTTATTTATTATATTTAAAAATTATTTCTTCGAATTCATTTTTTATCTTTTCTAAAGCTTCTTTAGTAGATGCTTCAAATCTTGCTGTTAAGTTAGGACCTGTATTACTTGCTCTTACACTTGCCCAACCATAATCAAATGTTACTCTGATACCATCGATATCGTTATATTTGTATCCTTTTTCTTTAGCATAGTCTATTACTTTTTGAACGACTTTAAATTTAATATTATCGTCTGATTTATATTTCATTTCTGGAGTTGAAAAATATCTATTGATACCATCTAACAACTCTTCTACTGATTTTGTAGTATTAGAAAGTATTTCTAGTAGTCTAAGTCCTGCATAAATACCACTATCAAAACCTAAGAATTTATCTCTAAAATAGACATGTCCTGATAATTCTCCTCCAAAGGCTAAATCTAATTCTTTTACTTTCGCTTTAGTATAGGAATTACCTGTTCTATAACAGTAAGGTGTCCCTCCTAATTTAATGATTTCATCTTCTAAAGATTTACTGCATTTAACATCGTATAGGAATGTTTTATTATCTACTTTATTTATAATATCTCTAATAATTATTATCATATAATAGTCAATAGGAATAAAATTACCCAAGTTAGATATAACGCCTACTCTATCACCATCACCATCGAAAGCAAGACCAACATCGGCATTTTTTTCTTTAACTACTTTTTTTAATTCTTCTAGATTACTTTCAATAGAAGGATCTGGGTGATGATTAGGAAAAGTTCCATCACTTATGCCGTTGATAATAGAATATTCTACATTAATTCTTTTAAAAACATCATCTAAAATAGTAGAAACTGTACCATTACCAGGGTCAAGAACAACTTTTACTTTTCTTTTACCAAATGATAGATTATCTGTTAAAGCTTTAAAATATTCTTCTTTAACACTTTTCTTAACGATAGAACCATTACCTTCACTAAATTTTCCTAAGGATATATAGTTATAGAAGTCTTCTATCTCTTTTCCTTTAGCATTATCATAGTTTGTAAAAGCTATTTTAAAGCCATTTTCATCTTTAGGATTATGACTTGCTGTTATCATAATACCAGAATCTATTTTTAAATAGATACAAGCGAAATAATACATAGGAGTTGTAGTAAGTCCTATATCAGTAACATTAATACCTGTTTCAATAATTCCTTGCATTAAAGCTTGATGCAAATCAGGAGAAGATATTCTATTATCATGTCCTATTACACATTTATCTTTATTTAATTCTTTCAATTTAGAACCAAAAGCAAGTCCTATTGTATATGCTGTATCTATATCTATATCAGTAGGTACAACTCCTCTAATATCATAAGCTCTAAAGATGTTTTTATTAATATCTGTTTTTATTTTCATTTTATCCCTCTTTTCTTTATTATAGCATGTTTTTTTGATTAAACTTTTATCTTTATAGTACTTCTACACAATTTGACAATTAGTGTTTCTTTTTTAAGACATATTTTTTTAATTTAGCAAGGGAAGTGTTGTCTTTTAAGTCTATTTTAGGGAATGCTCTTAACATATGCCTAACAAAGAAGTTATTTTTGATTTCCCTTTTCCTTTTGATTTCTTCTCTTATAATTTTAGTTATTTCACTAGTTACATCTTTATTTTTAAATTTTAGAGATGATATTTTTACTTGACAGAGAGTCGTTATTGTAATAATCACATCGATAATGAAGATAGTAAAAAGGATGATAGCGACTATTCTTAAGATAAAAGGAGAAAATGAATCTAAGATGTTAGTAACAAAAGGATTAACAAGATATGTAAAAGCTACTCCTCCTAAACCAAATAAACAAGCATTAAAAAGGCAAACTCTTCCTTCAATATTAAATCTATGGTCACTATAATCCCACCATCTAGCTTTAAACATTTTTTCTAATATATAACTTGTAATATATTCAACGGTTGTACATATAAAAGCACTCATGACAAAGACTGTTAAAAAATCATTTTTATATTTGATAATAATACTTCCCATTAAAAGGCAAGAAATACCATATATAGGTAGATAGGGGCCTAAAAAGAAACCTCTATTTAATATTAACTTTTTTTCTCTTAATGAACAATTAGAAATTTCTAGAATGTAACCAATAAAAGAATATAATATAAATATTATAAAAAGATAGCAAATTTTATCAAACATAGTCATCACCTATCCTAGTAACATACCAATAAGGGAAATGATAATACCTGTTATTAGACCAATAGTAGTAATTTTTTTGTTCTTTGTCTTCTTAACTTTAGGATATAATTCAAATATTATTATGTATAGAAGCATACCAATAGTTAGAGCTAGTAATGAACCTATTACAACATCACTAACTGTGTTAATATTTAGAAGGAATAGTACTAGGCCACCAATAAAGCTTGAAATAAATAAGGAAATTATACAAAAGACATATTTTTTAATATTAGAATCACTATTTAAGGCCGTAGTAATAATTATTCCTAAAGGAATATTATGAAGACCTACTCCCAAAGCCATCATTATACCTAAATTTATATCACTAGCACTTGTTAAATAGATAGCCATACCTTCTACAAAATTATGAATTATAAGGGCAATAGTAGCAAGAAGGCCAATATGAACAATATTCTTTTTAACTTCTTTTTTATTCATTTTACTATCATCATGTTCAGGAATTAAATCATCTATTATTTTGAAAATTAGTAGGCCAAGACAAGTAAAGAGAATAAAAAGATAGATATGAGTTATACCAAGATGCTCAATAGTATGACCTAATAAATCTACTAATATTAACATTGTAAGTAGAGAAAAGGCAAAAGCAAAGATAAAATCTAAGACTTTTTGTTGTTTTTTTAAGAAAAATGCTATTATAACACCAATAAGGATAAAAAATCCTAAAAGAAATGTTATAAATAAAGCAAGTGTATTTTGCATAAGTTATCACTCCTCATCTATATCCATATATAAGTTTAATTCATCTTCTGTTGGAAAATCTTTTAGTAAATTATTAGGGAGTTCATTAAAGATTTTATATTCACTAACTCCTAGTGGTTTATTAATATATTTTAAAGTATAATCTACTATTTTGTTGCTTTTACTAGAACACAAAATTATACCAATAGAAGGATTATCATTATCATCTTTAATTTGTTCATCTAACGCAGTTAAATAAAAGCCCATTTTACTACCAAATTCAGGTTTAAACTTGCCTACTTTAAGTTCTATTGCCACATAACATTTAAGTTTAATATGATAGAATAACAAATCAATATAGAAATCTTCATTATCAACAGTGATTTTATATTGATTGCCAACAAAGGAAAAACCACTACCTAATTCTAATAGAACATTTTTTAAGCGTTCTAACATTTTATTCTCTAATTCTCTTTCCTTATAATCTTCAGTTAATTCTATTAAATCAAATACATAAGGTTCTTTCATAATGTTATTAACAAGATCACTATTTTCTTTTAAAGTTAACTTGAAATTATTGTGTTTTTTATTTTCTACCTGTCTTTTATATAAATCAGTATCTATCTGATATATTAAAACATTCTTTGACCATCCTTCTTCAAAACATTTTTCCATATACCATTTACGAATATTTTTATCTTTTACTTTTTGAATTAAAGTAATATTGTGTTTCCAAGGCAATTGTGCACAGTTTAAACAGTGCACAAATTCAGCATCATCTTTATATTCATTATAAAATGCTTTCATATACTTTAAATTACGAACGGAAAACCCTTTTAAAGTAGGAAATGTATTTTTAAGTTCGAAAGCCACAGTTTCTACAAATTTATTTCCCCATTTACTATTTTCATCTAATGTTTTCCCTATTCTATAATACAGATTAACTAAATTAGTATTAGCATTTACCATAATTTCTAACTGCGTGTCTTTAATATCTTTTTTAATACCATCACATAGTTCTTTAAATGATTTATCTAGCACGATGCACTACCTCCTCAAAATATAACGGTTAAAATAACAATTATAGCAAGGATAATACGATAAATCATGAATAATTTAAAGTCATGTTTCTTAAGATATTGTAATAAGAACTTAATACAAATTAAACCAGTAACAAATGATACAACAATTCCCAAAATAAAGATAGTTGCATTTTGCATTATTAATTCTACTGCCCCATCATCAAGTAATTGAAGAATGCAAGCTCCAAGAACAACAGGTGCTGATAAGTAAAATGAAAACTTAGCAGCGCTTTCTCTATCTACTTTTAAGGCTCTTGCACTAGCGATAGTAGTACCACTACGAGAAAATCCTGGTATTAGTGCAAAGACTTGAGAACATCCAATAATAAAAGCATCTTTAAAAGATATTTCTTTTGTAGTCTTCTCTTCCTTGCTATTTTTATCTACTAAATAAATGATAACACCCATAACTATTAGAGCAGTAGCAATTAATAAGTAATTAGTTCTAATAGCATTTTCTATTGTTTCTTCAAATAAAACACCTACGATAGCAGCAGGAATAGTTGCAACCACTATTTTCCAAAATAATTTACCATCTTTATCTTTAACTCCCTTGGTAACACCTTTTATAACCATGTTTAAGAAATCCTTAAAGAAGAAAACAGCTATCGCTAACAAAGTACCTAAATGTAGAGCTAAATCAAAACATAAAGCAACTTTACTAGACATATCAGCTCCTATTCCAAAAAGATCTCTAAAAACAATTAGATGAGCACTACTTGAAATAGGTAAAAACTCGGCAATCCCCTGAATAATTCCCAAAATAATTGTATTAATAATATCTGTCATAATAAACCTCTTTTCTTCTAATAAGTATATCATTAAAATATAATAAAAGAAAGTAGAATAAACATATTAGACATTTATAAACACTAGAAACTTATATTAAATTAATAAAGGGACTGAGTAAAAATAATATTTTTATTTTTTACTCAGTCCCTTTATTTACTTGGCTATATCAAAGTAGTTATTTGTTTCTTAGATAATCCTGTTATTTCACTAATTAAATGTATATTCATCATTTTGGAAAGTATAGTTTTAGCAATGGATTTTTCTCTTTCTTTACCTAGCTGTTTCAACTTCTCTATAATTATTCTTCTCACCTTAACAATTGAATATCTTTTTTCTTTAATCCAGTGTAACTCATTATTTTACTAACGCTTTCTCCGGCTTTTAACATTGCTTTAGCGATAGATTTTTCTCTTTCTTTAGCACCTTCTTTTCTGCCTTCACTTCTAGCAGAATTTACTTCTTTCTTTTGTACTATCTCTGCATCATAAAGCATTCCAAATTTATCATCTAATCCTAATTCTTTTAACTTTTCCATAATTATTCTCCCTTCTTCTAAATCACCTATTATTTCTTCCATCTCTTCGTAAGAGTTTGCTGTTAACATAGATAAGTACGTTTCATATTTGTTAGTTCCATTATATCTTATTCCTTTGTAATTTAAAAGATATATATCTATAATATTTAAATTTTTTAATATTTTTGCATATTTGGGATCTTGCAACTTATAATTTATTAAACTATTACCTTTCTTCCCGTCATTTATTATTTTATTGTTTAAATTGATTTGGGTTACATATCTTTCATCAAAATCTTTACCACTTAAATATCCATAACCTGCTAATCTTAAAGCATAGTATAGATTCTTTGTTAAAGTATATTTGTAAACAAATTGATTTAATTCAAGATTAATAATTTGTTTTCCTTTTTCATAAATTAAATCTGCTCTATAATCTTTAACTTTATTACCAGTATTCATTTCTGGATCAACTAGCTTATATTTCTTTAAGTCAATACTAGTTTTATATTTAATAATTTCCTCATAGAACCAGCTATAGTGTTTATCTTTAAGTAAAGCTTTAGCAGTTGTATCTGCTAATAAGGAAATAAACCTTGGAACTTTATTCATATTCTTCCTCCTTCTGCACTACTTATAACACAGTCTATAAACTAATGCAAAAAGGCAATTTTCAAAATTCAAGAAAAATAAGTCCTCAATTTACTATTTTCTCTAGAGGAATTTTAAATATTTATATCCAAAACTTCTCCAAATTACAAAATTCATACTTTTTTCAAAAAATTTAAAATTTCTCCATTCCCCAACTTTTATGTATCACCTCTTCTATCTATAAGGTATCATAATAGATAAATCGTGTCAATACAAATAAATAAAAATTAGACAGTATACATAAATAATTGTATTAATAATATCTTACATAATTAACCTTTTTCTACTAGCCAGTTATAATATTAAAAATATAGAAATAAAAGAACTAAAAACATGTTAGACACATCTAAACACTATCCATTTGAATAAAAATGAGCAACTAGTTTTTTTATTTTACCATCTTCAATTTTAGCTTTATATCCCGTATTATTTCTGTACATTGGTGAACTCACATCATCGTTACCTGTAATCAATGTCTCATTTTTTTGTCTTTCCAAAGAATCTCTAAAATATTTTTTCATAAATTCTTCTACAAGTATAGCACTAGGAGAATTGTCTATTTTCTTAGGTTTAGGATTTAAAATAGCATTTATTAATTCACCTCTTACTTCGTTAGCGTTAACAATTCCTCTTACCTCTGTTTCAAAAACTTCTTGATATATTTTTTTATCACACAAAATATTTAAACATGGATCAAAAGTATATTCATTATCTCTATAATGAAAATTAATCCAAGAATGCCAATATTCTTTGTATTGATCAAATATTAAATTTCCTCTTTCTATATAATCATCATTATTAAGAAATACTATGGAACTTTCGGTAGTTTGCCAACACCAGCCTTCTAAAGCTCTACAACTCATTAAATCTAAAACTAAGCCCTCGTAATCACCACAAACTTCTATAGTTAAATTCTTTAGTTTTTCTTTTAAATACTTATATACTTCAATATCTGCCTTGTTTTCTTCTAAAATTTTAAATCTTTCATCTTGACTAGGTACTATCTCGTCTTCAGTAGATTTTTTTTTCAAAAAACAGTCTAATATATCTTTACAAGTTATAACATCTTTCACAAGCAAAACCTCCTTTAAAAAAATAGTATAGTTTAGACTACAAACTATACTATTTCTCAAAACTTGCCATAATTACTGGTACAACATTCTTTTTACGAGAAACACAGTCTTGTAAATATTCACCTTCACACATTTCTTTATCATAGGCATTATCCATTATATCTTTAGCTTTTCTATTAAATAAAACATAAGAACCATTCTTAATAATATCTGTTATGTATAAAGCGATTAGTGAATAATTATTACCTTCTGCTTCTCTATCTAAAGTATCAAGATAAGCATCCATATCTTTTTCTATTTCATCAAAGTTAGTTGTAAAGAATTGCCCTATACCTAAAGTTTTATCATCTACTGTATATAGTTTAAAGTCATTATATAGAACGTCTTCGTGAGTCATTCCTTCAAGAGAAGTACCTGCCTTAATTAAGTTAAGACCATACTCTTCATAATCAACTTCAGCAATACTAGATAATTCTTTGACTGCTTTTCTATCTAATTCTGTTGTGGTAGGTGATTTTAATATTAAGGTATCTGATAGAATTCCTGATAACATCATACCAGCTATTTCTTTAGGTATCTCAATATTTCTTTCTTTATATAAAGAATAGATAATTGTATTACTTGACCCAACTGCCATATTTCTAAAGTTAATAGGACTAGCAGTTGATAGGCTACTTAAGTTATGATGATCTACTATCTCTATAATCTCTGCTTCATTTAATCCTTCAGCACTTTGTTTTTCTTCATTATGGTCAACTAGTATTACTTTCTTAGGATTTTTAGAGTCTAAATCTGTTATTCTTAAAAGTCCTAAACATTTACCAGTTCTACCATTAATTACAGGATAGTTAGTATGTCTTAGTTTCTTATTAACATCTAATATATCATCTACATAACTATTTTCATCAAAGTAAACTGCATCTTTAGTAGTTCTTCTCATAGTTCTAATATAATTAGATAAACTAATTAATTTAGCAATATGATAAGTGTCATAACTACTTCTAATGATATTAACACCATTTTCTTTAGCAAGTTTAATATGTTCATCTTTTATTTCGCTAAATCCTGATAATATTATCATTTTAACTTTAGATTTAACAGCATATTCAATAACACTATGTCTATCTCCTACTATTAAAATATCGTTACTAGTTAGGTTTACTGTATTTATAAAAGTAGTACTACGATATGAAGCTGCTAAGATATTACCTATAATTTCATCATCTACTCTATTTACTTCTTCAGCATTTAAAACATTAAGTAAGTTATCATAACTAGTTTCAAGATTTTCTACTTTTATATCGATAAAAGCATGTGCTAAGTCTTTAATAGTTACTATTCCCATAAATTTATTTTTATCATCAACAATAGGTACACCAGTTAAACCTTCATTAAGCATATAGATATAACTATCAAAGATAGATTTCTTTTCGTTTAGAAAGTATCCTTTATGATAATTGATATCTTTAAGTTGTAACTTAACATCATTTAAGTACATTGGCTCTTTTACATTAAAATAATTTAAAGCATATTTAGTTTCTTTATTAATAGCACTTAATACGCGAGGCTCTACATTATAGCCTAATTGTTTTTTTAAATAAGAATAACTTATCGCTGCGCTTACTGAATCTGTATCAGGTTTACGATGTCCAAAAACATATATTTTTTCCATATTACTCCTTCTTTCTACTTGTAGATTATAACATATTTTTATTGATTCTTAAATATTAATTATTGTTTTCTGAAGAAAGAAATGCGTTTTCTTTTAGTTTTGCTCTTGCTATTATCAGAAATTAATGCTTGTAATTTCAATATTTCATTATTTAAAGGAAGATTGCTTAACCGTCTTAAGATAAAAGCATCTTCTAAAGATTTATTTTCTTTAAATAACTTGTCAATTTTAACAATCTCTTCATCGCTAAATTTAGATAAAAACATAATAATTGTATCTAAATTAAACTCAATATTTGTATTTTTAATTAAATCGTTAATGCGCTTTCTATCATAGGGATCAAGTTTTGGAAAATAATTACCAACGCTATTTAATATATATTCCTTTTGTTTTAAGCTAGAATTGATTATTGCTTCTTCTTCTAAATAGTCTAGGGATTTAATTATACCAAATGCTCCTAAATATTCGAAAGGATTAACACTTTCTTTATCTTCATCTAATAGTTCTTTCATAACTTTATTTAATATACTAGAAAATTTATCTATATAAAACATATCATCATATTTTTTGTTTTTAGAAAGACCTTTATAGAAATCTCTAATAGTATCTTTTTCTTTTTCTAGCATTTTTAGATATTCATCTTTAGCAAATTTAGAAGTAATTCTTTTATCAAGGATAGCTATATTTAAATTATTTCTATTATTACCAAGATAAATTCTATTATCTAAAATTTCATTTAACAATTCTAAGTTATCGTTATATAAAGCAGCATAATATACTGTTAAAGTAGAAATTATTCTTTCTGATTCTTCATTATCAACAGCAGTTCCTAAAGAATTAGAAAGATAAACTTCATTAAAAAACAAATCACCTATAACTGCTTTTAATTTAGTGTCTGTTTCAATCTCTTTTTTACCACTTAATTCCATATTATTACAATTAACAGCCATCTTTACTTCATTTAAGACAGTTTTTACATATATATTTTTATAATCTTCATGTTCCATTTAATTCACCACTTTAACCTTTCGAAAGATATTATATAGTATAATTAATTTTTTTAATGTGTTTATTTTATTTAACATTTTCTTTATATAATGAAAAATAGTTCTATTTATATGAACTTTAAATATTTTTATTTTGTAAATTCATACTCTTTCTTTTACCAATATCAGTAACTTTATTTAATTTTATGTTCATTACTTGTTTAAAGTATTGATATTCTTTAGTTTTTTCAATTTCTTCATCATCTGCAAATTCTAGTTTTAAAAAATCTAACATTACTGTATCAGGACCATTTTTATATTTATAAAGTTCATCTAATATGCCATATTCATTAGATGTAAAATAAAATGCATAACTAGCAGTTTCGACGAATTCATTATACTCATCCTTAGTAGGATAATTTTCTTTATGGCTATTAATATAGTTATCTAGAGTTTCGGTTAAATATTTATAGATTTCTCTCATATTTCTATTTATATAACTATTCCAAAAATCTTTAATGTAGTCAAAAGCATATAAAAGCTCATTTAATAGTCCTATATGATTCATAATGTAATTAGCAAGAGTTGCATCTTTAGATATTATGATATTCATAATGATACTTTTTTCTTTACCTTTTATTTCATCATAACTTTCGTAATTTGTATGTAAATATGTTTCGATATCTAAATCTAAAAATAATTTACTTAGAAGAGCTTTAGTAAGATAATTTAATATAACTTCACTATAGGAAAAATTGTTTTTTAAGATAATAAAGCCTAGGCCTAAATCTCCATTATTGTCATTAACAATTTCCTCTAAAGCATTTAAATATTTTCTTTTTCTTAATTCTATTTCAAATTCAAGGATATTTACTTCAGCTTTTTTAGAGGCCATGTCTTTAGTATCAACATCTTTGATATAATCCTTTAATTTTACGTTGATAAAGCTTTTAGATAAATCATGAAATCTTAAGAGAAATTCAAAGGACCAGTCTTCTTTTACATGATTATAAATATCAAGATATACTTCTCTTAAATAATTATAATCAAAAGGATAGGTATCAAAGATAGTCTTTACAGTCTCATAATCGTATTTGTCTTTATCATCTAATTCAAAGTATTTCATTTTATCTGTTAATAATAGATTAATGACATTACTTTTAGGAGTTTTTTTATATTTACTAAAGTTATAAATATTATTCATAAGTCCCCCTATATTTATTAAATATTCATACTGCTCCAACGATTAAAATTTTTACTTAAACCTAATCTTTTAGCTCTACTAGCTTTTCTTTCTTCAGATACTTCTATATTTCTAATATTATCTAAAGCTATCTCGAAATACTTAATAACTGTTTTATCATCAATATCAGGATGATATTCTCTAATCTTTTTATAAAGAGCCATAGCAAGTTCTCTATCACAAACTATATTTATATCAGCATCATTTACAAAACTCTGGTCTTTTAAAACAGATGCCATAACTCTCTCATCAAAAGAAAGACTATCTTCTTTTCCTCTATTAGTTAATCTCAATGAC
>CALWAJ010000001.1 GCA_944373065.1 uncultured Bacilli bacterium | reverse complement strand
CCATTTTTTTTGGCTTCATAGCTCAGTCGGTAGAGCAAAGGACTGAAAATCCTTTGTCCTAGGTTCTGCCACAATATAAGTTTTATGCTTATATTTCAAGGAGCTTTGATATATATAAACTAGAGCTTTAAATTAGTCTGTGGACAGAGTGTGGACAAAATAGAATAAACGTATTTTATCACACTTGTTCCTATTTAGATTAATTTAAACGAAATGGCTTCATAGCTCAGTCGGTAGAGCAAAGGACTGAAAATCCTTGTGTCGCTGGTTCGATTCCCGCTGGAGCCACCATTAAAAGCTAATAAAATCAACGCTTCTAGAAGAAGTAGTTGATTTTTTTGTCCACAAAATATTTGAAATTTTCGTCCACAGTATACTATTTTTGTCCACAGAGTTATTTTTAAGGAGTGATAAAGTATGCTTGACGAATTAATAAATAAGCAAGTTATATGTAGTGATGTTGGTATTATACAATTTATGTATCCTAAATTTAGAATAGTAAAAACTAAAGAAGATGTTATTTACTCTATTAATACCAATAAGCCATTTATATATTCTGGTAGTGGTTTAATATTTGAATTAGTTAAAAAAAGTGATGTACCATATATCATTGTATCTAGTTCAGGTGATTATAATTTAGATGATAGGGAAACGTTACTTGAATTAGCTTATAAAAAACATAATAAAAAACCAACAAGTAGCAACTATTTCTTGATGACAACTAAATATGATGAATTTCTTTATTACTTTAAATATCTATGGATATGTGGTGAGCTACCAAATTTATATATTGAATCAGAGTTTGCAGTAAACTCTTTGTTAGAGGTTATAGACTGTCCTAGATTATTCCTTGCTATGCTTTTAAAATGTTGTAATGATAAAAATGTAAATAAAATTGAAGAAATGTTAATAATGTTTATTATAAATAGTGTTGAAAATAAAGTAAGTAGTATAACTAATAATTGGCTATACTCTAAACAACAAAAGTTTTGTTATTTATATAAGCGAAAATTACCTAATGCTATTAAAAATCATTTTAAATTATGCAGGTGTTTAAATGATCCTACTTTAAGATTATTTAGTTTATTTAATGATATATTCTATGGTAATGATTGTCATTATTTAACTCATAGTTTAATGAAAAAAGAACAAACTGATATGAGTATGATTATTGATAGTAAAAAACAAAAAGTAATAAGTTCTATTAATAGTGCAAAAGAGTTTATGACTACTATTATAATGGGAGAACTAGGTTGTAAATTGTTTAAAGAATTATATAGTGATGATATTTATTTTTTAAAAACACCAGATGATGTTATTAAATTTATTTCAACTTATGATTTTGAAACAGAAAAAACAGTAGCTTTCGGAGATTTATCTTTTATTTCTAAAGTAGGGCAAGGAGCATTATTAAAGTTTATTGAAGAAACTAAAAGGCCTTTAATAGCTCTATGTTCTAAAGGTGATATTACGGAAGCAATGAGGAGCAGATTTTGTAAATGTGTTAGAATAGAAAATCCATTAGCAGTAAATGAAATGACTATGGGTGAGTTTTTAAAAGTTAAGAAAAGAGTGAAGAATAAAATAATAACCGATAGAAGGTTATATTCAAAAGAAGAATATTTAATTAAAACTGATATGATAAAGGCTTGTTTAGAGCTTAATCCAATATACTGGCATATAAAAAGTGAAAATAAAGATTCTAATATTACATTAGAAGATGAGAAGATATATTTAATGTGTTTAGATATTATATATAATTAACGTTTTAAAACGTTTTAATTTGTTATTTTATTAAAAGGTTGCCAACATATTGGCAATCTCTTTTTTGTGGGTTAGAGTTGGTTTAACTGGCAAGCTAGTTGGTATTATACTAGAAATCTAAAATAGGTTTGTATTACATATTTAATTGTGGTAACATATGTAGCAAGGAAGTGAGGTAATTATGAATAAAGAGATAAACGAATTAGCAAAAACAATTAATTCTAATGATTTAATACTCGTAGCAGGAAGAACATACACTGGTAAGACATTTTTTAGTTTGAAATTAGCAAGTGAAATAGCAAGTGAAAATAATAAAAAAATATTATTTTTTAATTTTGAGAGTTCACTAGAATTTTTATATTCACGTATTAAAGAAAGACTAAATGACAGTTATCTTAATGAAAATTTAAATATCATTAATGGACTTGATACGAAATCTATGAACGACATAAAAAAATTTCTTGAAGAATCTAAAGATATAGATATAGTTATTATTGATTATATAGAATTATTAGAAATTCGTTTTAATATCCAAGAAAGTAATGATGTATTGCGAGAATTAAAATCAATTGCAGTAGAATATAATGTGCCAATTATTATACTTTCACAGTTGCGTAAAGAGGCGGATGGAATAAAACCAACATTGGAGCATTTACAAAATGTCTCTATAGATGCAAATATTCCAGATAGAATAATATTTACATACATTGAGTATTCTTTCAACGTTAGTAAATAAAATAATTTAGGTATTATTGTAAAAGAAATTATAAACAGATTATTAAATGCAGATGTTCAAGATATGAATATTTTATAAAAATAATATATAAATGAAAAGATTGTATGAATAATATAATCTTTTTTTGTTATTCTTTGTTAATTTTTGTTAGGGGGTTGTAAATAAATTACACTGTGTTTAACTAGTAGTTAAAGGAGGTGCAAATTGGAAACTAAAGATGATGTTGGAGTAGGTGTAAAGATAATTAATGGAAATGATGCTATAGAAATACTAAAAGTAATGAGTAAGGATACTAAAATCTATGAAGTTTCTCCTATATTAGTTGAATTAATTAATAGTAATATTAATCTAGCAATGGAAGCAGTAAAATATGTTCCAAATATATATTTCCAATTGTCGGGGCAATTTAGATTTAATAAAAAGTTAATTAAAGCGACTATTGAGGCATTTAGAAACTACAAGTAGAAAATTAGTATAGACACAGTGAAAGGATTAACGAAATGGATGGATACGAAAGACTAAAACAGTTATATAGAGATGATGGAAAAAATGATAATGCCTTAAGTATTATTCTTGAATATCTAATCAAAGTACCAGATATGAGTGATGTTTATCTTAATCAAGAAAAGAACTTAACACAAATGATGAGTTATATTAATCGTAAAGCTAAAGAACAAGCAGTAAATAATGTAGCAGTTATTGAAGATGAAATAGTATATAATTGGTCTTTAGAGTATTTTCAAAAAGATAATGAAGAATTAGGGTTAAATAACCCTATACCAATTACTTTAAAAACTAAAGTAGAGAAGAAAGAAGATAAGCCGACAGGTCAATTATCTTTGGAGTTAGAGTTTTGACATATATCAAGAAAAAGTATAGAAGACTATTATCTTTGGCAGATGAAAAGTTTATAATTCCAAGTTGTTTTGAAAGATTTATTAAGGAAAAAGAACAAACTCATAATTTAATTATTAAAAGTAAGAATAGTAAATGTTATTGCACTAATTGTGACTATCATTTTATCTCTAAAGTAAAAGTTAATGATGAAATCAAATGTCCTAATTGTAAGCAAACATTACTTGTAAAAACTGATCGTTTACAACAATGTGAATTTAAGGATAACTTGCAACTATTAGATAGAATTGAAGATACCTTTATCTTAAGAACTTTTGAATTATATTCTACTTATAATCAGTTTCATACCACCCACAAAATAACTGAATATATGAGAACGATTATTGATAATAATGAGATTAAGGATTTTGTAACTAACCAAGTTCATAACCATATGGGTTATATGTATATAGCACATTATCAAGAGTTTGAATATTGGCGAGGTAGAAATTATCGTTGGGCTTATAGAGATGTTCAAGGTATGGTATGCCCGTATAATTTAAAAAGGCTATTAAAAAATACTGACTTAAAATATTCGCAGTTAGATAAGTTTGTAGCCAAGATGAGTTATATAGATTTTATTTACTATTTTACAAGACTAGCATATTATCATAGTTTTGAAATGTTAGTAAAATTAAAACTTTATAATTTAGCTCGTGAAGCAGATAGTTTCAATAGTGGAAAAACATTTAAAGAGATTTTTGGAGTACCTAAAACATTTTATCCATTTATGAAAAGAAATAATATTGATAGACAGGAATTAGAAGTATTGAAGATTATACAAAAAGAAGATATAAAGTTAATTGATAAACTTAAAGGGATAGGTAATTTAAAAGAACTATCTAATTATGTTAATTTAGAAAAGGCTTATAAGAAAGTTTTATCTATTAATTATAATAGTGAATATGAATATTTGGACTATCTTAAGGCTTGTGTAAGATTAGAATATGATATGAAAAATAGTAGGGTATTATATCCTAAAAATCTTAAGGAAGCACATGATAAGGCTATTAATTTATTAAAGTTAGTTCTTAATGAGTCAAATGATAAATTAATTAAAGAACGTGCTAAACTATTAGATAAGTTTACTTATAATGATAAAAAGTATGTAGTCTTTGCAGCTAATTCAGTAGAGAGTTTACTTGATGAGTCAAAACAACAAAACAATTGTGTTAAGACATATATTGATGATTATGCTTTAGCAGAAACTGATATTTATTTTATGAGAGAAATAGAGCATAAAGAAAAATCACTTGTTACAATAGAAGTTAAAAACAATAGAGTAGTTCAATGTAGAATAAAGGATAATTATCTTCCAAACAATGAACAAATGAATTTTATTAATAAATGGGCAAAAAACAAGATGATTTATTCCAACAATTCATATATAAGATAGGAGAAAGGAGCAAGTTATGGATAGTGCAGTTATAGATACAATAGATGACTATGTAAATGCTTTGGAAACTAATTATATGTTTTTCTTTGCTTCTTTAGTAGCAAGCAATATCAATGCTTTCTATACTAGGTTTAATAATAGAAATTATATGAGTTTAGATGGAATTATTAACGATTCTAAAGAATATTACTTAACAGATGATAAAGGAAAGAATTTGTTATATTATCTCATAGACAAGACATTAAAAGAAAAGTATCACTTAAAGATTACAGATAAAGAAAAACTTATTGTTGAAAAAATATCAAAAAGTTAAGATATTATATAAATGTTTCATATATATTAGTGAAGTGATAGTTATTATCATAAAACTTTTAATCAAAGATAGTAATTATCCACATATATCAACGATTGATTTACAACTTTGGCGAGAGCTAACTCGAAAACAGCACTACTTATCACAAACCTTATAATATTAATGCTGGTTGAAATAAAAACAACAATACTAATAATACTAATATCAGTATTAACATTATTAAAAACAAAAACCTTTTAAAGTAAGTTTAAAATATTCAATACAAATGGGTATTTTAAATTTGCCAGACGCAGATATGGCTTTCAATTTGTTCATAAACTGTTGAATTTGGTGTAAAACTAAAATCTCGATGGTTTATACTACTAAATAATCAAACTTTGTTACACTTGTTTATTTTGTGGTAAACAAATTGAATAAAATAAGGGTTATCGATGCCGGCTCGCCGTGGATTAGGTACGTCCATGAAACGGATCTGCAATTTTCAAGGCACAGCTTACCACAAACCTTATAATATTAATACTAAAGAGAGTTAACTTAACAATAACACTACTAAAACTAATAATTTAACTATTACTAATAACAATAACAGTTATGAAACTAACAACTAGTTTAATAACAATTATAACTAAAAATCAGAAACTAAATCGTGCAACTAACATTCACGTTTATATTATGGGCTAATCCTGTTTATTACTAACACTTATATAGTGTTATATCTAACTTATAATTAACTTTGTTACAACTGGTGCAAATGTGGTTACACGTTGCACGATACTATGAAAGGAAGAATCAATATGAGAACTAACAAATGGTATATCAGTTTACAACTAAATCAATACTATAAAATAACTGTTTATGATAATGGAATAGTTTATGGTCCTAATAAAGGTGAAAAACTATTCCAATTAAATGAAGAAACTATGACTAAAATTAGAACTATTATTGAAAATGTCCGTCCTTTTCTTGCTAAAAACAAAAGATGTTTAAAGAATAGAGAAGGTAAGTTTATTATTAGAATTAATAACACAAGTAGAGGAACATCACATTATATTACTAATGATGTACTTAAAATAATTAGTCCTTATTATGATAAATTACTTTTCATCATCAAAAATGTAAATAACCACTCTAAAAGTTTCATACATAACAAAAATTTTATAAGTGAAGAAATAAAAGTTTATGATGAATTTGAAGAAGCATTTTATCGATTTCTAACTAATGAAGAAAAAACTATAATTAACACATTAATTAAAACTTACAATGCTACTTTAGTCCTTAAAGCCTTAAAAGTAGCAGTGAATGAAAAACTACCAAGTTTACTTTATATCAAAGATATTCTTAATTATTGGAACAAGTTTAATAACAGTGATATAGTACCAAACCTAAAACTAAATAAATGGGAATATTTTCTAAAAACTGTTGCAAATTAGTTTAATTGTTGTAAAATCCTAATTAAGAATCGTTTTCCAAACAAAAAAGAAATACTACATTACTATATAATTACATTTATCTAATTATTATAATATGTAATATTTCTTCTCTATATTAATTATCCATTAATCCTTTTACATAAGCCTTAACTAGTTCTTGTTTATCTTTAGGTAAAGAATTTATATTCTGTAGTAACAACATTAAATCTTTATCATTATATGACTTACTCATATCATCTATTTTTATTGGATTATCAGTTCTTCCAACAAGATAATCTAAATTACAATTTAGGTAGTTTGCTATACTTATCAACACTGGAAGACTGGGTATCTTATTTCCAGAGATATAAGAAATAATAGCTGAATCGCTTATTTTAGATTCTACAGCAACTTTGGTTGTAGTAAAACCTTTAGCATCTATAATTTTTTTCAAATTATCCATGGAAATAGAAGCTCTAATTTTATCATAATTTTCTCTATCGTTTATAATCATTTTCCTCACCTAACTTAATTTTAACAACTTGAAGTGTATTTGTTTTATACCTTAGGTACTTGATTAACCACCACAGGTGTAGTAATATAGCACTAGAGGTGAATGGCAAAATGGAAAAAATAGCAATGTACGGAAATATTAAAGAAGAATTGGGAGTAGTTATGGCTTTTGCTAAACTACATGAGGAATTAGATTTTCCTAAATTAGTACCATCTAAATCAAGAGGTTTTGATATTGATGATATTGAATATAAAGGACATAGAGTAACACTAGAGTTTGAATACACATCAGATAATTTTATTAATCATGGACACGTTCTTTCTATGATCCCAGAACGTAACTATGTATTAGTATGTTATGAAGATAATTGCAATATTATACAAAAAGTTAGAGATGAGTATAAAAAATCTAATCTTGAAGTTATTGAATTAAAAGGCTATATTGATATAAAGCAAGAAACAATTACTGATAGTAATGATAGTTTAGAGTATATAGTCCTAAATTATAATCCTTATGTGGCAGGAATGCTTACTATTGATAATTGGACTAAAACAAATATTTTTGGAATTGATGCTACTTTCAAAGATAATAAGATTGTACCCGGTAGCAAGATTTTATTTAAGCAAGGTAATGAAATTGTGGCTGGATGTGATGTAGTACGTTATGAAATGTTTGATAAACCTACTACTGATAATGAGTGGAAACTATTTGCTAGTTTATTAAATTATCCAGTTGGGTTATATAACCTAAACGAAGATGAATTAAAAGAATCTTTTGCTAAAGGATATATTTTCTATGATGATTTTACTGTATTTAAAGATAGAAAAGTTAAGTTTAGTGAGAAACTACCTAATAAACAAATGAGTCATCAAGGTATGATTAAAATTGTTAAAGAAGAATATGACTTATTACTTGGAAATTAATTATGAAAGATTTAAGAAGAATAACTATTAATTGTAGAAAAGGTACTGTGTTCATTATTGATTATAGTGATATATTAGAAAAAAACTTTGATTATAATTTGAAAAATGTTATTCATGATATTACGTTTATTCTTGAAGATTCTAAACAGTATAGAAAAGAATTACTATTGAAATTAATAGAAATGTTACATGAATCCAATAGAATAATGTATATTGGTAAAAGAAATATAACACTAGATAATGATATAGCATATAAAAATGTCAAAGATACTGATATAAAATCATTAAAAGATGTAGTCAATACTAGTAATGTTAATATCTTAATAATTAATGATTTTCAATATTTACTTAATAGTAATAGTGAAACAGTATTTTCATTATTGAAAGAGCTGAAAGAAGAAGGACTAGCTATTGTAGTAGCTTTAAAAATGAGGGATGTTGATGAGATTATATTTCCAATAATAGAAAGTATAGGCAGTATAATTTTAGTAGCTGAAAAGTAATTTATTATATTAAGAATATAGTTGTATCATTGGTTTACATTTGGTTTAATTAGTATTATCGTATTGTATATTGTTTTAAATAATTATATCGTTTAACTGGGGATTAATTTGTTTATTTAAAGTATAAGAAAGTGAGGTGTTATGGTGAAAGAATCATTAGATAATTTAATACAGTTAATAGAGCAGTATTTTCAAGAGGAAGTATGGAATAACAAACCACCATTAAAAGATGTAGATCTACAATTAGTTCTATTAACTTTTAAAATAATCAAAGTTAGAGATAATATAGATAATCAAGAAGATAAAGTAACACCAATTAATGATCTATTAAAGTATATGGCAACTAACTTTAGAACACTAACAATGAGTGAAGAAGAAGCACTAGAATTTCTAAATGGTAGTGAGAAAACAAGAAATATTATAATTACTATATTTAAAAAGTTAGATGAATTAAGCCACTAGTTACTATTCTAATTTAATTTGATTTAGTTTAGTGTTATAGGTTTACTTAAAGAAAAATCGTTTACACCGTGTTTAATTAATACAATAATCCCTCTAAACTCATAGGCGACATACGTTTTAAAAAATATTTGCAATAATAGTATTATGAAATGTGGTGATTACCTATGAGAAATTATGACAAAATGACTTTATCTATACTAGTAAGAAAGAACATAAGAAAGTATCGAAAAATGAGAAATTATACTCTACAAGAATTAGCTGATAGAGCAGGATTTACTCATCAATACGTAAGAGATCTTGAATGCCTTTCAGTAGATAAAACACCAACTCTTGAAGCTTTAGGTAAATTTGCTAATGCTTTAGATATTGATATAAGACAATTATTTGATGATATTAATGATGACAACAAGTAGTTGTCTTTTTATTTTACATAAAAATTGTATATAATGTCGCCTGCCAGTTGTAAAAATATCTTCTCTGTGATAATCTATTATTATAGAGAGGTGTAGTTTAATGATAAAGAAAATTTTATGTTTATTAATAGTTACAGTTATGCTGACAGGCTGTAATGATAGTAAACAATTGTCTTCAATACCAGAAGAATATAGAAATGAATATAAATATGTTTATTTCTATCAAGAGGGGTATTATTTAACAGCAGAAATAGTTGTAAATGCCAATGAGGTTAAATTTGGATATTCAAGTGATTATAACAAACCAGTAGATGTTGAGTTTGGAGATAATAATACATATATTCCAGAAGATATTACAAAAATTGGCAATAAAGTAAAATTTAATCTTTATTCTAACAATATAAAGAAATATGAGTGTGAAATGAATAAAGATAAAATCAGATGTACAGATACTGATGGATATACAGATACTTTAAAAAGGAGTAATGACAATGGCACTAATAAAATGTAAGGAATGTGGAAAAGAAGTAAGCGATCAAGCTACAGTATGTATTCATTGTGGCTATGAATTGAAACAAAGAGTTTGTCCTGAGTGTGGCAAAGGTGTTAGTAAAGATGATACTATATGTAGCTACTGTGGTTTTCATCTTGTTAATAAAAATGATAATTTTCAAAAAAGAAATACTTATGCTTTAGTAGGAATGATATTAGGACTTTGCTCTATTATAACTTGGTTATTACCTTTAGTAGGTTATCCTACTACAATACTTGGAATTATTTTTAGTTCCTTTGGTTTAAATTCAAATAAAAAGGCAATGGCTATTACTGGTTTAGCTTTAAGTATTATTTTCTTTATAATCACATTAATTAATTCCATAGTGGGAGCAGTTATGTATTCATAAGGAGGGTAATTAATTATGGCTTTAATAAAATGTAAGGAATGTGGAAAAGAGGTTAGTGATACTTTAGATGTTTGTATTCATTGTGGTTGTCCTTTAAAAAATAAAAAGAAAGATACACCAAAAATAGACAATAAAAAAGTATCCAATAAATTCATATGGTTAGTTTCACTTTTACCAATTATATCAATTTTAATATATTTATCAGTTTGGTATTTAACTAAATCTTATTATCTAGGAATTATAATTTTAATATTGATAATGTGTATATTCAGTATTTTATTTATAGTATTAGATTATAAGAAACTAAATAAATTAGGTTTAGATGAGAACACTTTAGGCATAAATAAAATTTATAACATTATAATTCCAAAATATCTATTTAAAAGGTTTAGAGTATTAAATCAAAATCCAAGTTATTTTATAGCATGGATAATATCGGCAACTGTTTTTATTGTAATGATTATATTAAGAATTAATCCTTTATTTCTATTAACTGATACTAGTAAATATATAGATCAAGTCTATGATTATAAACTTGATTCTTGTAGTAATGGTACGGTAGAAGAACTTGTCAATAAGCTTATTATTAATCAAAGTTGGAAAAGTGAAATAGATATGCAAGGAAATGTTACTGTAACTGTTAATGGTATATCAAATTTACGAAACTCTGGAGGAAACAATATTATAATGTCCTTTTCTATCAACAATGAAGAGGTTAAATTAAAAGAGTTTTTTGAAAACGAAAATGAGTATTCTATTTCAGATTATGAATCATTACAAAATACATATTGTGAAATGGTAAACTTTGAAATGCCAGAAGAAATAGAAGGCTATGACTATATTTTAAAACCAACAAGAAATGATAGGTATAAAGAAATGTTCCATCAATTAGAAAGAATTTTAAATGAGCAAGAAATTGATGAAAAAGCTTATATTACACAAATAAGTAAAATGTTTATAATGGATTTATATACTTTAAATGATAAAACATCTAGTGATGATATTGGTGGTATGGATTTTGTCCATTCAAATGTTAGAGATAAAATGGAAAGAATTTTAAAAAATGGCGTTTATTATTATTTAGACGATGAAGATTATGATGTCAGTGAATTACCAGAAGTAACAGATGTTTTTATCGAGAAAATCGAAAATATAAATTATAATTATAATCCTGACTTTAATGACAGTTTTGCGTATCAAGTAGATGTCTCAATTGTGTATAAAGAAGACTTAGGTTATCCAACATTTGCTAATCTCATTTTTATACATGAAGGAAATAAACTTTCTTTAGTAGAGGTAATATAGAAAGGGTAATTAATTATGGCTTTAATAAAATGTAAGGAATGTGGAAAAGAGGTTAGTGATACTTTAGATGTTTGTATTCATTGTGGTTGTCCTTTAAAAAATAAAAAGAAAGATACACCAAAAATAGACAATAAAAAAGTATCCAATAAATTCATATGGTTAGTTTCACTTTTACCAATTATATCAATTTTAATATATTTATCAGTTTGGTATTTAACTAAATCTTATTATCTAGGAATTATAATTTTAATATTGATAATGTGTATATTCAGTATTTTATTTATAGTATTAGATTATAAGAAACTAAATAAATTAGGTTTAGATGAGAACACTTTAGGCATAAATAAAATTTATAACATTATAATTCCAAAATATCTATTTAAAAGGTTTAGAGTATTAAATCAAAATCCAAGTTATTTTATAGCATGGATAATATCGGCAACTGTTTTTATTGTAATGATTATATTAAGAATTAATCCTTTATTTCTATTAACTGATACTAGTAAATATATAGATCAAGTCTATGATTATAAACTTGATTCTTGTAATAATGGTACATATGAAGAACTTATAAATAACATCGTAGTTAATCAAGACTGGCAAAGTGAAATAGATATGCAAGGAAATGTTACTGTAACTGTTAGTGGAATAAGTGGAAGTGATGAAAATGCAGGTATTACAATGTCTTTTGATATTAATAATGAAAAAGTAGAATTAAGGAAATATATGTATGATGGCGAAGAAATGCCTTATTCTGAATTTAAAGCATTACAAAATACGTATTGTGAAAGGATAAATTTTGAGATTCCAGAAGAATCAGAACAAGAAGATAACGTTTATAGTAATGAAACTTTACCTCCAACCTTTTTCAAAAATATAAATGCAGATGATTATATAAGACTAAAAGAACAAAATGCTCAAACTTTAATATATATTACAAGAAGTGATGGTTCAAGCGAATATTGCAATATGATGAATAAAGTTATGGAAGATGTTGCTTATCTTAGAGGTATAGAAATTAATCGTCTTAATGCTAATATAGTAGATATGAAAAAAATAACAGAAAATGAAGATTATTTTAAAGATGGATATGGAGTTCCTTTATTGTTAATAGTAGGTCATGGTGAAATAATTGACGTATTAGAGGGATATCAAGATATGAATAGTGTCAATGTATTTCTTAATAATTTTGATTTAACCACTGAATATGAATGAAGTAATAAAAAAGTTGATTTTGATGAGTTTAAAAGTATTATTAATGCTAATGGTTATAACATGGTATATTTAAGTCAGAAAGGTTGCTCACATTGTGAGAGCTTTAAGGAAAAACTTACTAAAGTGTTAGAAAATAATAAATTACTCTCATATGAAATGGATATTAGTAGTTTAAATTCAAATGAGCTTAACGAATTAGAGGCAATATTCAAAACAGATGGGTTTAATTTAAGTGGTACACCTACACTCATAATAGTTGGAAATGGTATTGTTGATACTAGGGTAGGAGATATTTCAGAAGATGAAATAATAACGTTTTTAAGAGAATATAAATTTATAGATTAGAAGGACTTGTTAAAAGGTCCTTTTAACTTTCAATAAATAAAAGGTTTATAGTATATTGTAATGATATATAAAAGTTTGACATTTTTGTTTAATTTGTGTCTTTAAAGGGTTTACTGTTAGTAGTTTAATATATCATAAGGAGATGAAGAGTTTATGACATTAATTAAAAGTAATGAAAAAGTAAGATCTAACTTTAATAATAAATATACATTTGACAATTTCGTTATAGATGAAATGAATAATAAAGTTGCTTATGAATTTGCTTTAAATGTAGCTCAAGATCCAAGTAAAATATATAATCCACTATTTATATATGGAGAAAACAATGCAGGGAAAACACATCTTTTGCACGCCATTGGCAATTACATTATAGATAATAGCAATTTAAAAGTTCTTTATATTTCATCAGAACAATTTATTTATGACTTTGAAAATAGTAAGAAAGAAGATAACTCTATCTTTAGCAATAAATTTAATGATATAGATGTATTACTTTTTGATGATATTAATTACTTAAGTAGCAATTATGAAATACAAAAGGAATTTTTCCATATATTTAATAGTTTATATGCTAATAGTAAGCAAATAGTTTTGGCATCTAACATTGCTCCAAAGGATTTAGAATCGTTCGAAGAACGACTAAAAGTCAGATTCTTTTGGGGATTGATAATTAAAATTAATTCTTTAAATCGTAATCAATTATAAATATTATTTAGTGACTAAATATTTAAGAGAACTTGCAAAAGTTCTTTTTTCATATACTAATTTTCTTTTCCACTTTAAACGGTTTCTTGTGTTATTTTTTTGGTAGTTCATTGTTTAATCAACTAAAGAACGTTTACACGTTGTTATTTTTTATTATTTTTCCAGTATATCTTGTAATTACTATTAACTTTGGTAACATTTACAGTACCGTAAAAGGTAGTTTGAAAGGAGGTATATGAAATGCTTAATATGTGTATATTAGTAGGAATGTTTAAAGAACTTATTCAAAAATATAATAAAGTAATACTGATATTGCGAATACCAAGTAGCGAAAAAAATAAAGATGGTATTTATGAAGCAGATCTTATCAAATGTATTGTTCCTAAAGAGAAAGTTAAGTATATAAATGAGTATTGTGCCATTAACTCGATAATAGGAGTAAAAGGACAACTTCGAGTTATTGATAATGAAATGGTAGTAGTTATTAATAAAGCAACATTTTTAACTTCAAAGGAAGATGCAGAGAAATTGAATAAAACTAATTATTAGATAATAAGGGCATTATATAGATGCCTTTATTTGTAATTTTAGGTGTTCAATATAAGCATACTTTTTTTGGGCAGTCTATTGATAGTTAATTATCTACATAAATTGATGTTATTTATATTAAAATTGTTCAATAAAGTCAAGATGACTTTTATTGGGCATTTGAATTTAGAAAGGATACAAAAATGGAAACAAAAAATAAAACAATGGCATATGGACGAGTAAGTGATATATCACAAAATGAAGCTCGTCAGTTGTTATCATTTAAAGAATATGGAATTGATAAAGAAAATATTTATATTGATAAACAAAGTGGTAAAGATTTTAATAGAAAGCAATATCAAATAATGAAGAGTAAATTAAAGGAAAATGATTTACTGGTAATTAAAAGTATTGACCGTTTGGGAAGAGATTATAATCAAATTATGGATGAATGGAGAGATATTACTAAAAACATTAAAGCTGATATAGTTGTTATAGATATGGAATTATTAGATACAAGAAAGAATAAAGATTTATTAGGTACTTTTATTAGTGATTTAGTATTACAAATATTATCTTATGTTGCAGAGCAGGAGAGGAGATTTATTAATCAACGTCAACTTGAAGGTATAAATGCAGCTTTAGCAAATGGTGTTAAGTTTGGTAGACCAATTAAAACTAAAAAAACATTAGATGAAGATCCAATGTTTATAAAATATTATGCACAGTATAAAGCAAAGCAAATTAATTTATGTGAGTTTGCTAGGCTATGGGGAAAATGTAGAAATACTGTTTATAACAATATTAGGATATATGAAAGTAAGTAAAAAGACTTTTATACCAAATTAAGATATTCTTCTATGTCTCGCAATAAGTGTTTAATTAGATTATTATCCTCATGCTTAATCTTTTTGTTTAAAATCATATCAATTCGTTCTTGTAAATTAGATGGGAATGTTTGTCCTGTTATTAGAATCTTAATTTTATCAAGATTCTTTTTATTTTCTCTATTTAATGCACGTCTTATAGTTGCATATTTTTCTTTACAACTTGGGCATAATTTATTTTTAAAATTATCAGTGTTACTACCACAAACTTTACATAAAGTATAAAGTGGTGTATCTACTCCTTGCGTTGTTAAAAAAGATAAATATAATTTAAAGATATACCACATTAAACTATATATATTGTCAAAAACTTTATAAGGTTTTAGATAAGAAGTTTCTTCATCATATATTAATTCTGTCTTTTCTTTAATATATTTACGTAATAATGATTCCTCAAAGAAATCAATTACTTTTTCTATTATTGATAGATAATTTGGATTACTATTTTTATAGTCAATAAACATATTAAAGGAAACTTTATTGCTATTACTTTTAATTCCAAACTCTGTTTTAAAAGCCTGTGTTACTAAATACATAAATATAGATAAGTCTATTAATTTAGTTGTTTCAGTAAAATATCCTTTATCTAGGTCTTTATCTATTGTAAGAATAAAATTATTATTTAACCATTCTGTTAAAACTTTTAAAGATTTATTATTTATTTTGTTTACGATTAGATTGGCCTCAACGTTAATATTAAATATATTTTGTTTATAAACTTTAATTTTATTTATATTATCTTTATTTATTTCATACAAGGATTTCCCTAATTTAATATAACTATAGAATAAAGTTTCTAAATCAGTATGTTGAGTTATTTCTCCTTTTTCTATTTTATCAATTATTAAATCATAATACTCATCATCTGCTGATGATTTTTTAAAATCTTTAATTTTGATATTGTAATCTTTTTCTATTTTATATACATTCTTTACTTGTATATAAGCTGTGCTCACTTTTAAATAATCTTTAAAATTCATTTTGTTATACCTCCCTGTGTAAATTTGTTTATTATTGTCTCAAAGTGGTCTCGTTTTGTCAATAGTAAATTAATATAAACTATGAAATAATGAATCCGAAGTGAGAGCTTCAAAAAGTCAATTAGTCTAAAATTCTATTCAAATTGTCTTAAAATAGACTCACTTTATTAATATTCGATTTAAGTGATTTTTAAATAATTGCTTAAAAATACAGAAAGGAGTGAAAGATATGGGTGATTTTAAAGAAAGTGTTTGCCTTAATTGTGGTAAAACATACTTTACTAGGTTTAAGCACAGAAGTTGTGATACTTGTTATTACAATTACAGGAATGGTAAGACTTATTCTGAATGCTTAAAATGTGGTAAAGCAAAAACTAAAGATCACAGAGGTTTATGTGAAAAGTGTTACTTTGAAGCAAAAGACGAAGCCTATAACAAAAATAGAGATTGGTTTTTATAGAAAGGAGTTGGTATGATGGAAAATCTAAAAAATAATTGCCCTAATTGTAGGCAATTTATCACAAGAACAATAACAGAAGAAAAACCTGACAAAACAGTCAATGTAGAAGTAAAAGCAAAACTTACAAGAACTGCACAAGTAATTACATTAGAAGTATGGCCTGTTACTAGAAATAAAACACAAAAACAAACTTTAAGGATAAAATAGTATGACTAAAATAAAAAACAGGTTTAGCGAAAAAGCTATAATTACTGTTCACGATAATCTTCTTGCTAATCTTTATCAATTAAATTTATCTAGCGTTGTTGTTAAAACTATTAATGAAGAAGAACATTTAATTAATCAGATTTCAGGTAGGGATTACACCGTAGGTTTAATTGCAAAAATACCAAAAGAACTATTAACTGTTAATGGTGAAATATGCAAATTTAGTGAGTTATCTACAGAAGCACAAGAAGAAATATTTAACTTATTGAAGGACAACTTATATTTTAGTAATGTTGAAATACTATTTTGCAATATCTTATTTGATAGATATTTAAAAACAGATTTTGATTATGATTTTTCATTAACTGAATTTGAAAGAAATTATCGTAGGAGAGGTAAAGCCAAAAAGATAAAAATTTCTGATGTTAATTACAAGAGTTATGTTACAACTTTGAATAAATTATCTAAAAAAGAAATCATTATTGATACTAAACCAAAGTTTAGGACTCAAGGTGGAAAAAATTATGGAGTTAACAATTTAAAGATAAAGCAAAAACTAATTTCTTTTACTAGTTTATATTATAAGAGCAAAAATGATATTATTTTTTCTTATCATTTTTCACAGTTTGGTAAAATAATTAAGCTATCTCGCAGATATTCTAATATCTTGCTTCCTAAATTTTATCAGTATCGATTGAATCAGTCTATGAAACACGTTATTGCTTATTTCATTGCAATCGAAATATTTATTAGAAAAGATCCACACAAGAAATATTCCAATTCATTTATGTTAGATGTCAATTCAATATTGCAAAAAGTACATTATGAAACTAGGAAAGGCGAATGCAAAGGATATTCTCTTGCTTCTAAACTCGATGGATTTAAAAGTCTTCCTAATAAATTAAGAACTTATAAAATGACTTTAAAGTATATAAATGAAATATTAGCAGACTTTGTTTCAAATAAAACTATATATGACTATGAGATTAAATATAATTACGACGAAACTGAGGATTTTCAAGAAAAGCATCAATACGATTATGATTTAGATGGAAATCTTATTTATAATTTTACACTAGATGATATTGGTAGAGATGTTGATGTTAGTTTCATAGTTTCTTTAGATAGTCCTATTAGTCATTTATAAAAGTAAAGTTCAAAATGATGAAAATAAAGTTCAAATGAATATTATAAAACTCTTATATTATAAGGAAAATACGGTTCTAATTTCTTGCATATAAGAGTGGTAAAAAAGGAGGTAAACATGGTTTCAGAAGAATTTATAAGAATCTTTAAAACTAATGTTACTAATCAAGAACTAATATCTAACATTAATTATTTAAAGGAAGCAGATGTCTTAACTATTGAAGAATCAGAAATGTGTAATTCTATGTTAGAACAACTTGAATTAACTAATACGATAGATTTAAAGAAGTCTTTAACACAGTTATTAGATAAAGAAGACATACCTGATTTTGAAAGTATAGAAGCATATGAGCGATTAGAGTTAGAAAGTAAAATTGATGAGTTTATTAAGGAAAGAAAAAAAGAAAAGGAAGATGAATTACTAGAGTTATTAATTAATGAGTTAGAACATGGTGAAATTAGCAAAAATGCTACTAAAGCATTTTTTGATAGATATGTAGATATTATTAATATAAGAGATGATGATGCCTATGATAATTTAGGAAAAATAGAAGATGTTGAAATCAATATATCATCTTGTATAAATTTTATTGATGAGAAAGTTTATGGATTACAAGATGGCACTTTGACTACGATTATCGGAGAAGATGACACTAGCAAAAGTATGTGGGCAATTAATGTTGCATATGAATCCATATTACAAGGTAAAAATGTCCTATATTTAACGCCAAGTTACAATAAAGAAACAATATATAAAAGGTTTATTGTAAGGCATTCTTGCGATGTAAATAGATTTGATAAGCCATTTACTTTTGATGATCCTTATTCAGATTATGATAAAGATAATTATCTAAAAGTTTATACTGATTTTAAAATGAATTATCTAAAGCACTTAATCTTATTTGATGAGTCAGAGTTTATCATATCTACTCGCTATAATTTGCAAAAATTAATTGCTTATGCAGAGGATAAATTCTTAAAGGCAACAGGAGCTGGCCTCTCATTAATTGTTATTGATGATTTTACACAAATGAAGCTTGATAATGGAAGAAGAAGCATTACTAATATACATACCATTATTAGTGAGTATTATAAGTATTTGAAAAACCAAGCTAGAAATCTTTTAGGAACAGAAAGAAAAATATCAATATTAACAACTATAAATAGTTATTATTTATATGATGTTCGGAATAATGTTCCTAAAGAACTTAAAGTACTATCAGATAACATATTTTCTATATATGCTGATGTTTATAGGAAAAATCCTAATAAATTTGAGATAAGTGTATTACAGTCATACGATGGATATTCTTCTGATTATACTAAAACAGTACCAGTAGATTATAAATATTGGCATATTAAAAATGAAGAAGCACCAGAGGAGAGTTTTCAGTCATTACTTGAAAAGGAAAAAGAAGAAAATAAGATATTACGTTCTGATCTTGATTTTGCTAAAGACATAATTAATAAATCAGATATTTTTCCAAGTAGTTTAGAATTAAATAATATATTAGAATAAAACTTGATACAGGGGTTGTAAATATTATTACTTTTGGTAAAATCACATATTAGCAAAGTGTTTACCAAAATATACAAATGATACAGAAAAGGAGTGAAACACAATGAAAGATTTAGCAACATATAATATGTTAAAAAATATAACTTTAGCAGACGTTATTCGTATTGTTGTACAAAATGATGATTTGAATATAAACGTTGTCAATGAAGAAAAAGAGGTATATTATACTTCAAAGGATTTAATAGATTTATATCCGAATATATTCTCTAAATATAAACTTGCAAAATATATTAAGGAAGAAAATTTCCCAGTTATCAAAGATGGTAAAGAAAGATTTTTTCCTAAATCAAGTGTAGAAAAATGGTTAGAGAATAAAAATAATCAAGCAATGTTTAGAGGTATCTAAATATGACAAAGAAATTACCTGCACATATTACTAAAACTGCTAGTGGTAAATTTAGAGTTAGATATCAAAAGTCAACTAAATTTCCTATTGATTATGATGAAAGTTTTGATACACTTGAAGAAGCAACAGAAGCCAATGAAAAATATCTTGCTAAAAACACTTTAGGAATGCACGATGAGGTCAAGCACATTGGCTTTTCTGATGCTTGTGATGAATATCTTGAGTGGTTAAGAAATAAGACAAAGAAACCTGCACCACAAACTATAACCAGTTATAAGAAATATATAGAAATATTGAAAATTGCTATAGGAAATGTTGACATAGTTAATATAGATTCAATTTTTTTGACTAAAATACTTGCTAAAGAGAAAAAACGTCCTAAAAGAGGTAATGGTAAAAGACAAGGAGGTACTATTTCAGATAATACTTTACATCATGAGTATTCAATGTTAAGTATCTTATTTAATAGGTTTTGTCGCTGGAATTGGTTACGAGTAAATCCAATGAGTGATATTGAAGCACCTGATTTTAAGGCTAAAGAGGTAGTAGTTCCAGAATTTGAACAACTAGACGAAATAAAAAACAAGATAATGAAGGCAAAAATTAGAGATAGGCTACAGTTTTTGTATGCTTTATTTGGTGGATTAAGAGCCGAAGAAGTTGCCGGACAACATCTTGATAGAGATATTGATCGTGAAAGAATGATAGTTTGTGTTAATACTGTAATAGTTCGTGATGAAAATGGTAATTTTATAGAAGATAAACCAAAGTCTGAAAGTAGTGTTAGAGAAATACCAATGCCAGAGGAATTTTTTGATGTATTAGATGAGTATTTAGTTTATAGAGAGAATTTTATTAAGTATTTGAAAATAAAAAATCCTAATTATAAGGAAATACCTAATTTATTCTTAAATCAGTATGGGGGATTCTATAGACCATCAAGAATAAGCAGAACTTGGAAAGATTTCAGAACAAGAGAAGAAATAAATCTTGATATTACATTTCATGGTATAAGACATTATTATTTAACTAATCAAATGAACTATAATCCTAAATTAACTGAAAGAGATGTTCAAGATTTAGCAGGTCATTCCGATTTAAGAACAACAAGAGGTTATGTTCATGCAAGTAAAAAGAAAATAGAAAAATATGCAACTAGTATATTTAATGGTTTTTCAAAAGAAAGTCTATTCAAAAATGGTTATGATGTTTTAACTATTCCAGTAGAACATATTGCAAGTATCATAATTGGCAAAGCAGAATTATCTAAATTAGAAGATTTAAAAGTAACGTTAGAGGTAATTTCAAATGAAAATGTTGATTTCTTTAATTTATCATCTATTATTGATAAAAGTAAGAACTATCTAATTACTAATATGCCTTCTTTAGGCAGTATTGAAAAATATAAATATAGTGAGTTATCAAATGAAGAAATATTAGAAAAGGTAAAGAGGCAATTTGGTAGGGAAATACAGATAGAAATATGATTATTGTGGACGAAAAATCCACTTTTCTTATTTTTTATCGAAAATATGTTGCATAACCATTATTTTTATGTTATATTATATGTGTTCCAAGCGAAACAGATATAAGTTGTGGACGAAAAGTTCCCCTAAAAATCTGTGGACAACTGTGGACAGAATGAATGGGAAATAGTTAAATTAATTTGAATTTATCTAAATTATCCAAAAGTTCAAATTAATTTAGAAATGCCCATATTACAACGAATTGTGGCCGAATTAGTCAGATATTTGGATTTACTTAAATCTATAAAAAAGAGTAGGTAAAAGACTGAAAATCCTTGTGTCGCTGGTTCGATTCCCGCTGGAGCCACCAGTTAGACTTTTAACCCTTATTTTATAAGGGTTTTATTATTTTATTTTTTATATAATCTTTTATATATATTATTAATTTTTAATAACTTATTACAGCATTCGACAAAATAATATTGTTGTTTTTGTTAATATTAAAACGGTGATAATATGACTAAGAGTTTTTTTATAACAATGATAGTTGCAATATTTTTAGGGGCTGTTTTAGGTAATTTTTTGTTTGAACAATATAAACTTGAAGATAAGAGTGTTGTTAGAGAAGTTAATAGTATTTATTTTATTATGGAAGGAAGTTATGGAACACTAGAACAAGCTAAAGAAGCGACTAAAGATATTGAAGTTAAATTAATTACTAAAGAAGATGCTAATTATGTAGTATATCTTGCTATTACTAAGAGTAATGATAATTTAGAAAAATTAGAAAAAATTTATGATGACTTAAAACTTAATACAACAATAAAGAAGATGAGTATAGATAATGAAGAGTTTTTAGCTACTTTAGAGCAGATGGATTTACTTATTGATAAAACTACCTCTCAAGATGAAATATTAGCAGTTAATGAGGTTGTACTTGCTAATTATCAGGAATTTGTATTAGAGTAAATTTAAATTTACTGTATATAATAAAAATAGGGGGTGTTAATTTGAAAATAAAAGAAATACCAGTTAGTGAAAGACCAAGAGAAAAGTTAATAAAAAAAGGAGCTGATAGTCTTTCTACTAGTGAATTATTAGCTATTATTTTGCAAGGTGGTATTAAAGATGTTAATGCTAATGAACTCGCTTTTAAACTATTAAAAGAAGTAGGTAATATTCATGAATTTGTTAATTTATCTTTTTTAGAGTTAACTAAGATTAAAGGAATAGGAGAAGTTAAAGCTACAAAGATATTAGCAACGGTAGAACTTGGAAAGAGAATATTTTTAGAGGAAGAAGCTAATAAGATTAAAATTAATAATCCTAAAGATATCTATAATTATGCTAAAGTATTTTTTTATGGGGTTAAACAAGAATGCTTTTATGCTTTGTACTTAGATAGTAATAAGAAAATACTAACGATGAAATTATTGTTTAAAGGAACTATTAATAAGAGTAGTGTACATCCTAGAGAAATATTTAAAGAAGCTTATAAAGAAGATGCTAGTTATATTGTATGCTTACATAATCATCCTTCAGGTAATGTTAATCCTAGTTCTAAAGATATTGAGTTTACAACTTATCTTGTAAAATTAGGAATGTTACATGGTGTTTATATTTATGATCATATTATCGTGAGTGATGATAATTATTTTAGTTTTTTAGATAATAATTTACTATGATAATTGAAAAAATATTGAGAAGTTAGTATACTAGATTTGAAAGGAATTATAATTATGTACAGAAAAAATAAGAAAAAAAAGAAAATTATAATAATTATTATCATTGTTTTTTGTTCTTTTTTCCTATTATTTTATTCACTTTCTTCTAATAGAAAAATGACAGTTGTAGAATCATTCTTTAAAGATGTAGCATCAGTAGTTATGAAGGGGGTAATGTTGCCATTTACTTCTCTTAATGCTGATAAAGATAGTGATTTGACTGAAAGTTATGTGATTCAAAAGAATCTTAATGTTCATTTAGAAGAAGAGATAGAACAACTTAGAGATGCACTTGATTTAAATCAGACATTGACAGGTTATGATGTAGTTAATGCAACTGTTATTAATAGAAATAAGAGTTATTGGTATCAGACTTTAACAATAGATAAAGGAAAGAAAGATGGATTAAAAAAGAACATGGTTGCTATTACTAAAGATGGTTTGATTGGTAAGATTCAAAAAGTTACTAATTATTCTAGTGAAATTAAACTTATAACTGCTAATGATATTAATAATAAAGTCTCTGTTTCTATTGCAACTACATCTGGAGAGACAACGGCTATTCTTAGTGGCTATGATAAAGATAATAATTTAGTATTAATTAGCGGTGTTGATAGTTTAGTGGAAATTAATGTAGGGGATGTTGTTACTACAAGTGGTTTAGGGGGAATGTTTCCAAGAGGAATATATATAGGTGAAGTAGAGACTATAACTAATGATAAATATGGTTTAAGTAAAACTTTAGGTGTTAGAATGAATCAGAACTTTAATAATATTCACTATGTTACAATTCTTAAGGAGGAGACAAAGTGATTATTCCTTTAATAATAGTAATTATATCCTTTTTGTTAGATGGAATTCTTTCTAACTATTTACCATATATGTTAGGTGATTTGTCATTATTTACACTATATTTTACTTTAGTTAGTATTATTATAATATATCCTTTATTTGTAAAAAAACTTAAAAATTATTATATCCTTGTAGGCATAACAGGTTTTCTTTACGATTTATTCTATACTAATCTCTTATTCGCTAATACTATTTTCTTTTTACTTGTTACATATATCATTAGTTTTCTTTATAAAAAAATGGCTCTTAACTTGTTAACTAATATTTTTATAGTAATATTGTCTTTAGTTATTTATCATGCTATTTTTGTTTTATGTTTGTTTATATTTAATGTAGTTCCTATTAACTTTGAGAAATTTTTATACTTAATACTTCACAGTATTATTTTAAATGTTATATATGGTGAAGTGTTATATTTAATTTGTAAATATTTACCTACGAAAAGACGACTTAACTAACGTCTTTTTTCTTTTCTTTAAACATATATATTATTAAGTTAGAGAAAAGAGGAATTTTATGATAGAGTCTAAATTTTATAATAATAACAATAATAATTCTAATAATAAAATAAAAAAAGTAATTAGAAGCTTTATAAATCAAATTTTACTTACTATTATAGTCGTTTTAATTTTACTTATAAGTTTTAAAGTTAATTTAGACTTTAAAAATAATTTTAATAAGTACGTTTATAATACCTCTTTACCATTTACTGATTTTAAAGAGCTTTATGATAAATATTTTTTAGGTAAAGAAAATGATGATACTAAAGAAGTTTTTAATGAAGATTTAGTATATACTGATAAAAGTATGTATGAAAATGGAGTTAAGTTGACAGTTGATGATAATTATTTAGTTAAAGCTTTAAATAGTGGTATTGTTGTGTTTATTGGGGAAAAAGATAAATACGGTAAGACAGTTATAGTTCAACAAGTTGATGGCGTAGATGTTTTTTATGGTAATGTTAATGCTAGTGTCAATATGTATGATTATATAGAAAAAGGTTCTTTGATAGGAGAGACTATAGATAAGAAACTTTATTTAGCATTCCAAAAAGAAGGTAATTTTGTTGATTATAAAGAATATGTTAAGTAAGATTTATATTCATCCTAGTTGTTACTTTTTAATAGTTTTAGCATTTGTTTCAGGATATTTTAGTTTAATTACTATGATAAGTATTCTTCTATTAATTCATGAATGTGGTCATTTTTTTACGGCTTATTTCTTTAATTGGGAAGTAGATAGGATAGTCTTTTATCCTTATGGAGGAATATCTAAATTTAATCATGAAGTAAATTGTCCTTTAAAAGAAGAATTAATAGTTCTTTTGATGGGGCCTCTTATGCAACTTTTTTGGTATTTTATTTTAAAAAATATAACATATTTTTATAACTATCAAGATATTCTTAAAACTGTAAACTATAGTATCTTACTATTTAATCTTTTACCTATTTATCCTTTAGATGGTGGAAGAATAATGCAGATACTAATATGTTATTTAACATCATATCAGTTAAGCTTTAAAATAATATATTTTATATCATTTATCTTTCTTGGCCTTATTACGATTTTCTTTTTCTATAATCCAACCTTAAATATCCTATTAATTATAATCCTTTTAATAATAAAATTAATAATAGAAAAAAGTAATATCCATTATTGTTTAGAGAAATTTATTTTAGAGAGATATTTACATAAATATAAGTTTAAAAAAAGTAAAATTGTAAAGGAAACAAAGGATTTTAAAAGAGATTATCATCATTTAATAAAAATAAACGATAAATATTTTTTAGAAGAAGAGTACTTGTTAAAAAAATATAGAAATAAATTATAGTGACATTTCCTATATATAGATGTTATAATGGAATGGACAAAATAGATAAAGGAGTCTAAAATATGGAACAAATAATAATTAATGCAATGGAACAATTTGGTTATATAGGAGTGTTTCTTCTAATTGCTATAGAAAATATCTTTCCTCCAATACCATCTGAAGTAATATTGGTATTTGGTGGATTTATGACTACTTATACATCACTTAATATTCCTATTATGATTGTAGCGGCGACGTTAGGGTCACTTCTTGGAGCGATAGTACTTTATTATATTGGGAAAATCTTTAATAAAGAGAGATTAAAAAGAATAATAAGTGGGAAGATAGGTAAAGTTTTAAGATTGAAAGCTAGTGATATAGAGAAAGCTGATAAGTGGTTTGATACTAAAGGTAATAAAACAGTTTTCTTCTGTAGATTTATACCAATTGTAAGAAGTCTAATATCTATTCCTGCTGGTATGAGTGAGATGCCTATGCAAAAGTTCTTAATCTATACTATCTTAGGTTCTTTAATTTGGAATTCTGTTTTAATAGTAGTAGGTAGTATAGTAGGAGATAAATGGGAAACTATTGTAGGATACTTAGATAATTTCTCTAATATAATTTTAATAATCTTAGTAATAATATTTGTTGTGGCAATGTATTATTGGTTTGTAATAAGAAAAAAGAAACAAAGTAAAAAGGCCTAGGGATAGGCCTTTTTAGTATATAAAAACGACTTTATACAAGCCGTTTAATTTCTATATGGTGGAGAATAGGGGGATCGAACCCCTGACCTTCACGGTGCAAACGTGACGCTCTCCCAGCTGAGCTAATTCCCCATTGCTTAAGAACAAATTGATTATATCACAGTAAAAAAATGCTTGTCAATATTTATTTGTAAAAAAATATATGTTAATATTATTTTAAGGAGTGAAACAGATGAAAGTTTTATTATATGCAGAAGGCTTAAAAGTAATAGGTGTAAGTGGTTTAGGTAAAGCTATAAAGCATCAAATGAAAGCCTTAGATTTAGAGAATATTCCTTATACAACTGATATAAATGATAATTATGATATCGCTCATATTAATACATATTTTTTAAAATCTTATTTTCTTGTTAAAAAGTTAAAAAAGAAAGGAATAAAAATAGTATATCATGCTCATTCAACTGAAGAAGATTATCGTGATGGTTTTATTTTTGGACATTTAACAAGTAAGTTTTTTAAATGGTGGTTAATTAAGTGTTATAGCTTAGGAGATATTATTGTAACGCCAACAGAATATTCTAAAAACATTTTAGAGCATTATAAGGGCTTAGAAAATAAAAAGATAGTCGCTATATCTAATGGCTTAGAATTGGATTTCTTTAAGCCTAATAAGTCATATAAAGATTCTTTTTATAAAAGATATAATTATAAAAAAGATGATAAAGTAATAGTAGGTATTGGAATATATAGTAGAAGAAAAGGAATAGTTGATTTTGTAGAACTTGCTAAACGTTTGCCAATGTATCAATTTATTTGGTTTGGTTCTAGTCCAATAAGTGCAGCGACTAGTGATGTTAAGAAAGCTTTGAAAGAATCAAAGAGCTTACCTAATATTAAGTTTCCTGGTCATGTACCACAAGAAATGATAAGAGAAGCTTTAGGTGGATGTGATTTATATTTATTTCCAACTTTTGAAGAGACTGAAGGTATTCCTATTATTGAAGCTTGTGCTATGGAGACTAATACGATAATAAGAGATATACCAATATTTAATTATCTAACGGATGGAGTTAATGTTTATAAAGCGAAAGATGTAGATGAATTTGAAAAGAAAATAAAAATGTTTTTGAATGGTGAGTTAAAAAGTGTAAGTATAGGAGCTAGAAAGATAGCAGAAGCTTGTGATATAAAGACAGTAGGTAAACAGTTAAAAGAAGTATATGAAGAAGTATTAGAGAATTAATATTATATGGTGATAGAATGGATAGAAAGAAAATTTTAAGAAAAGTTAATATACTGCAAAAAATGTGGAAAGAAGGAGAACTTGGTAGTGAATTAATGCCTGAAGATGAAAATCCTAATTTAGATAAAGGCTCTTTAGAAAACTATCTTTATTTTACTCTTCCTATGGCTTTAAACTATCAAAGAAATTCTTATACTCTTTGGGAAAATGCAAACAAAACATATAAAGATAAAGAAACAAATTTTGTATTTAACCCTAAAGAAGTTTTAAATCATACTTTTGAAGAGGTTCAACAAGCTTTAGTTAAATATAAAGTAGCACTTCAAAAAAATAAACAGACAGAAATATGGATTAAGTTATGTAAAACATTTGTAAGTTTATTTGATGGAGATATTAGAAAATTATTTGATATATTTGATAATGATGTAGTTAAAATTAAAAACTATATTCAAAAAGAAAATAAATCATTATTTCCATATTTGTGTGGAACAAAGATTTGTAATTATTGGCTATATGTAATATGGCAATATACTGATAGAGATTATAAAAATATAGAAGCTCTTACAGTAGCACCTGATACTCATGTAATTAAGGCAACATACAGATTAGGACTTATTTCTGAAGAAGAACTAGAGAAGAGTAATGTTCAAGAGATAGTTATTGAAAGATGGGATGAACTATTTAAAGGAACTAAGTATAAACCCATTGATATTCATACTCCTTTGTGGTTATGGAGTCGTAATGGATTTAAAACATTAGAAGATAAAAATAAATTAGAAAAGTTTTAGATGCATGTTCTTATGTATATGAGAATAGTAAACGTGTAAAAATAGATATTAATAATGTAGTGAGATAATAAAAAAGTCAGGTTTAAGTGCCTGACTTTTAAACGTTATATTCTCTTTCTTTTTCATTACCTATATTTAAAATAATACCAACTAATATTAAATAAGATAATAAACTACTACCACCATAACTAATAAATGGTAAAGTAATTCCTGTTATTGGTAATAATCCAACAGTCATTCCTATATTTTGTACTTGCTGAAATACAAGCATTCCGATTATTCCTGCTAGAACAAATTTATCACGTGATGCTATTTTTTTAGTAGCCATATTAATTAATCTTGTATCAAAGAAAATGATAATGGCAATTAAAATTATCGCTCCTAAAAGTCCAAAGTTAGAAGCAAAGACAGCAAAGATAAAGTCAGTACCAGACTCAGGAAAATATATTGGTGTCTTGTTAAATCCATGTCCAAATACTCCCGCAGAACCTATCGCTGCTAAAGCATTTTCAAGTTGTAAGCCACTACCATTTTGCCAATCTAAGATTCTATCAAACCTATAATATAAATCAGTACCAAAGATACTTACAAATAAATTTTCATTTAAGAAATAACATCCTAATACTAAACTTAGCATTACAGCAATTATAATTCCTAAAATAACAAACCATCTAAGCCTTATTCCTGATGTAAACATCATACAGAAATAAATTATAAAATATATCATAACAGAACCTGTATCAGGCTCTAAAAAGGTTAAAATACTTGGAATTAAGACAACTATTAAAGTCTTTAAAATAAATATAAACTCTTCTTTAATACTAGGATGATTTGTGGTATCTCTAAAATTAGAAATCATAACAGCAAGGACTAACATAATAAAAATCTTCATAAATTCACTTGGCTGGAAACTACCAATATAAGGAATAACGAACCAACACTTACTATTATTAATTTCCGGGGCGAAGAGTAAAAGACATACTAATAAAATATTTCCTAAAATATATAAAAACCAAGCATTCCTATATAAATAATCATTTTTAAGTTTAAAGATAATGACTATTATTATAACACCTACTAAATACCATATCGCTTGTTTTAAAGCTAAGTTACCATTATCAGGTGAGAGGTAGGTCATGGCACTGTATATACTTGCAATGCTTATGATAAAAAATAATATAATAGGTATAACAATAGTTAAATCGATTTTTTGTTTTTTTCGCACTATATCACTACCTTTCATTGTACTTCTTGCAGTCATTACTATTATATCAAAAAATAATACATTTTATTATATAAAAAACATAAAATATAACAGGAGGGAAAACTATGAAACAATTACCACCAATATTTAAGCTTAGTAATAATATAAAAGATACTAATCAGAAGTACTATCATGAAAAAGTAACTAATAAAATAAAAGAAGAGAAACAAGAAAAAAGTATTGATAATGATTTATCAATAGAAGAAAAAATAAATAAAATTTTTAAAACTAGAGGATATGCATTTAATATTCCTGTAGAAATTACTTTTTCTAATAAAAAAGTTAATACATATTTAGCTTTAAAGAAAAATGATTCTATTATAACTTTAGATAATGAAGTTATTCCAATATCGACAATAACTTCTTTAGAAATAAAAAGCCCATCAGAATAGAGATGGACTTTTTTTAAACACCACTAACTAAGACATCTGGTAAGCATCTGATTGCAGATACACAATCTAAATTAATAGTAAAGAATGTACTAGTTAAAACATAAGGTTCACTACTACTAGTATCAGGATTAGTTGCTAATACTCTACAAGTACAACAATTACCTTCTAAGTTTTCTAATCTAAAAACTGAAGATGTTCCACTAACTGTTCCTAAGGTATAAGGAAAGCTCCAAAGTTCTCCTGTAGTACAGTTATAGAAGTTTATTGGTCTTGTATTATAGCATATTAAATTAGGAGTAGGACCTAAAAAAGGTTTATCACATCCTAAGACATCACAAGCATCATCTTTAGCATTCTGTAAGCAAAGAATAGTCTCTAGAATGGATGTTAAACAACTTTTATCATTACACATAAATTATCCTCCTTTTATAAATTATCAATGATAATATCATCTAAACAACTGATGACACATATACAATCTAGGTTAATAGTTATGAATTCATTAGTAGCAAGAAATGCTCTTGTTGTATCAGTAGTATCAGGATTAGGTCTTAAAACACGACATTTAACACAACAATCATCTACAGATTCTACTCTAAATGTAGAAGAAGTATTAGTTACATTGTTTAATGTATAAGTAGTAGTAAAAATATTTCCATTTCTTGTATAGAATGTAACTGGTCTTGTATTAAAACAAATAATATTAGGACTACTTCCTAAATATGGTCTAGTACAAGATTCATCAAAACAATCATTACCACTCGCATTCCTTTGTAATATATCAATAACCTTTAATAGTTTTCCTAAACAACAAGTTTCTTTATTATTCACTGTTTACACCACCTCTTATCTATTATCTAATATAGGTTATGAGACTACTTATTTTTTGTGTAGTTAATAACCTATAACTCTATATTAGTTTATGAAAAGATATTTCTATAATTTACACTTTTAATTTTTTTTTAAATATCGTATAATTATATTGGGTGTTAGATATGAATTTATTAGATATACAGTATATAGTTATAATTGTTATTATATTAATTATCTTGTTAGCAGTGCTTAAAGCTAATAAGAAAGATGCTAATATTGATTTGAATAAACTAGTAGAATATCTTGGGGGAAAAGAAAATATTATAAGTACAGAATCTAAATTATCAAGATTTATTGTAACTTTAAAAGATACTACTAAAGTAGATAAAGAATCAATACAGAAATTAGGTGCTAAAGGAATAGTTGAAATTAATAATCAATTAAAAATTATTTTAGGTCCTGATTCTAAACAATTAAAGAAATATATTGATGAATTAAAATAGAGAAAAGCTCTATTTTTTCTTTACATTTGATTTTTTTTCTTTATAATATTTGATTAAAAGGAGAGATGAAAATGCTAGATGTTTTAAAAATAATAAGAGACTATTTAAAAGAAAATAGAATTAATATGAATTATATTAATTTTAATGTATTATTAAAACAGGATGATAGTGCCTATAATGATATAAAAAATGCAATTGAAGATACTAATAGAAAAGTATTAATATATTTATATTCTAATAAAAAGTTTAATAGCGCTAAAAATAAACACAGAGATGAAATAATAGAAATATTTAAAAATAATAAATTAAAAGCTTATCATTTGAAATATGTATATGATGTTGCTACAAACGCATTGATTTTAGCGAAAGAAAATTGTAAAGAAATTATAGAAGCATTAATAATTGAAGAAAAAAAATCTCTAAGAGATTATAAGGAGCTTGTAGCGACAGCAACAAATAAAGATGTATTGGCCAAAGAAGACTGTAAAGATATTATAAGTTTGATAGCAAGTTCAAAAGAAGAATATCATGAAATATTTTGCTCAAAAGTAGCAACAAATAAAAATGTATTAGCCAAAGAAGACTATAAAGATATTATAAGTTTAGCAGTAAATGCAAAAGAAAAATATCAAGCGATATGGGGTTCAGAAGTAGCAACAAATAAGGATGTATTAGCCAAAGAAGACCATATGGATATTATAAGTTTAGTAGTAAATGCAAAAGAAGAATATCAAGCAAAGTATGGGTATTTCGTAGCAACAAATAAAGATGTATTAGCTAAAGAAGACCGTATAGATATTATAAGTTTAGTAGCAAATGCAAAAGAAGAATATCAAGCAGAGTATGGGTATTATGTTGCAACAAATAAAGATGTATTAGCTAAAGAAGACCATAAAGACATTATAAGTTTAGTAGTGAATGCAAAAGAAGAATATCAAGTAGAGTATGGTTCAAAAGTAGCAAGAAATAAAGATGTATTAGCTAAAGATGACCATAACGACATTATAAGTTTAGTAGCAAATGCAAAAGAAGAATATCAAGCAGAGTCTGGGTATTATGTTGCAACAAATAAAGATGTATTAGCTAAAGATGACCATAACGACATTATAAGTTTGGTAGTAACTGCAAAAGGGGAGCATCAAGCAGAGTATGGTTCAAAAGTAGCAACAAATAAAGATGTATTAGCTAAAAAAGACTGTAACGACATTATAAGTTTGGTAGTAACTGCAAAAGGAGGATATCAAGCAGCATGTGGGTATGCAGTAGCAACAAAAAAAGAAGTGTTAGCAAAAGAAAATTATAAAGAAGTGATAAGATTAATAGTTGAAGAAGAAGATGTACAACGTTTGTTAAATATGTATTATTCAATAGTTTTTCTTTTGCTAAGTACAATTGAATTCAATAGTTTAGATTCATCTGAACAAGAAAAATATAGGAATAACATTTTATCATTAGTGAGTGATTTAGAGAAAGATCCTGAAGCATTGGAAAAAGTAAAAAAACTAATAAAAAAATAGAAATTTAAAATAGAGAAAGCTCTATTTTTCTTTACATATTTCCTACTCTATAATAATTGATTAAAAGGAGCGATGAAAAATGTTAGAAGTATTAAAAATAATAAAAGACTATTCAAAAGAAAATAAGATTGATATAAATCGTATTAATTTTACTGTATTATTAAATCAGGATAGTAGTGTCTATAATGATATAAAAAATGCAATTGAAGATAATAATAGAATAGCATTAATATATTTATATTCTAATGAGATGTTTAATAGTGCTGAGAATAAACATAGAGATGAGATATTAGAAATATTTAAAAATAATAAATTAAAAGCTTATCAAATGAAATATGGATATGATGTTGCAACAAATAAAGATTTATATACTAAAAAAGATTATAAAGACATTATAAGTTTAGTAGTAAATGCAAAAGGCGAATGTCAAGCAATAGGAGGTTCAAAAGTAGCAACAAATAAAGATGTATTAGCAAGACAAGATTATAAAAAAATCATAAGCTTAATAGTAAACGCAAAGGGAGAATATCAAGCATTATATGGGTATTATATAGCAACAAATAAAAAATCGTTAGCAAGAAAAAATTGTAAAGAAATGATAAGATTAATAGTTGAAGAAGAAGATGTACAACGTTCGTTAAATATATATAATTCAATAGTTTTTCTTTTGTTAAATACAATTGAATTTGATAGTTTATCTTCATCTGAACAAGAAAATTATAAAAATAACATTTTATCATTAGTGAGTGATTTAGAGAAAGATCCTGAAGCATTGGAAAAAGTAAAAAAACTAATAAAGAATTAGAAAGTTAAAATAGAGAAAGGCTCTATTTTTTTTCTTTTTTCTTCATAATTCGACAAATTTCTACAAACATCTATCATATACTTAATTTAGAAAGAGGGAAAAATATGTCGTATATTGAAGTTGTTATTGAAAATATCGTTTTTTTACTTTGTCCATTGTCATTGTACTTATTATACACAATATATAAGAAAAATTTGTCGATTGATGAAAAGGATTTAGGATTTGAAATTGCTATTATTTCATCATTATATTTTGTTTTGAGATTTGGAACAAATTGTTATAATAAATATCCAATTATATTGTTTGATATTCCATTACTTATTTGTTATTACAAAAGAAAAATATCTTTAGCAGTTTTTTTATCTTTAGTATTAATTGTCTATCAATCATTGTTTTTAAATATTAGTCCTTTATTTTTAGCATTAGAATATAGTAGTTATTTAATAATATATTCTTTATTTACTAAAAAGAAACTTAAACCTAAAAATATAGTTAATCCATTCATTATAATAAAAAGCTTTGCTTTGTCACTTGCTGTTTTTTGGTTTATTAACCCAGAAGAGATATTTATGGCAAACTTAGTTTATTTATTTACAATTCTTATAACCTTATATATAGTTACTAACATAATCATATCTATTTTTGCAGAAGGTGAAAAAATAGTGGAATTAAGATGTGATTTAGATAATATTCAGCATGAAAAAGAGTTGAGAAGTTCTTTATTCAAAGTGACTCATGAAATTAAAAATCCTATAGCAGTTTGTAAAGGATATTTAGATATGTTAGATGTTAATGATAAGAAAAAGATAAGGAAATATATTCCGGTTATTAAAGATGAAATTGCTAGGACTTTAGTTCTTATGGATGATTTTCTTGATTATACTAAGATAAAAATAGAAAAAGATGATATGGATATTGTAATGTTACTAGAAGATTTGGAAGATTATCTAGAAGGATTATTTAAGAAAAATGGAATAAAAGCTTCTTTTGATTTACCTGATGAAGATATTTATATTAATGCTGACTATAATAGATTAAAACAAGTGTTTATTAATGTTTTAAAGAATGCTATAGAGGCGAAAGATGTTAATAAAGAAGAAAATAAAATAAATATAAAATTAGAAAGTGATAATAAAAATATGAAAATAATTATAGAAGACAATGGAATAGGGATGGATGAAGATACTTTAAGTAAAGTTAGTGAAATGTTTTTTACGACTAAAAATAAAGGTAGTGGTTTAGGAGTTAGTTTATCTAAAGAAATAATATTACAACATGGAGGAGAATTAGTGTATAATTCAGTAAAAGGAGAAGGTACGAGAGTAATTGTTACTTTACCTAAAACGTTAAATATGTCATAATAATATTGGGTGTGGTTATGGAAAGTAGTATTTTAGAAATAAAAGAAGAGTTAAAGAAAACATTATCTAATTATAGATATAATCATAGTATTAATGTTATGGAAGAAGCTGTGAAGCTTGCTAAATATTATAAAGTAGATGAAAAGAAATGTGAAATCTGTGCTCTTACTCATGATATGGCTAAAGAATTTAGTGAGGAAGAGAATAAGAGATTTATTGAAAAATATGAATTACCTGAAGATATTTTATTAAAAGAAAATAAAAACTTATTACATGGTTATGTAGCTGCAATTATTGTTAAAGAAAAGTATGGTTTTACTGATGATATGGTCAAAGCCGTTAAATATCATTCTACAGGATATGTTGGTATGGATATGTTAGCTAAGATTATTTATTTGGCTGATAAAATAGAAAAAGGTAAAGATTATCCTGGAATTGAGGAAGAGAGATACTATGCTTATAAAGATATAGATAAAGCTATTGTGATTTGTCTTTGTAATCAGATTAAGAAATTAGTTAAAGATGGTAAGAAGGTTAATTTATTAGCTTATACGACATTAGGTTCTTTAATTAAATAGTTATTTGTGTTACAATCTATATAGAAGACGAAAGACGGTGTTTTTATGAATGAAAATAAAGGTAAAGAGATAATTAATAATACTAATTCTACTTCTAATAACAATAATAAGGCAGATAGAAGTGCAATGAGAAAGAAATTAATGAAAGTTATGTTAATTGTTATAGGTGTTTTAGTAGTAATTTTGATCATTATTTTAATATTCTCTATTATTAATGGTGGAGAAAAAAGTTATGAAGAGATAGAACAAGAACTTAGAAAAGCAGCGATTGAATATTATGAAGTACAAGATGGATTGTTGCCTCAAGAAGAAGGAGAAACTGTTACTGTAAAAGCTAGTACTTTGGCAGAGTCTGGATTAATGAAACCTTTAAGTGAACTTAGAAAAGATGAAGAGTGTAGTGGTAGGGTTGAAGTTAGTTTAGTTAATGATAATGTTATTTATACTCCTTATTTAGATTGTGGTAAGAATTATGTAACTAAAGAATTATATAAAGCTGTTTTGGAACAAGGTATTGTTGCAAGTGGTAATGGTTTATATGATATGAATGGGGAAAAAGTATATAGAGGAGATAAAGTTAATAATTATGTTCAATTAGATCATAATGTCTTTAGAATTGTTAAAGTTAGAAGTGATAATAAGATTGAATTAATTCTTAATGAGACAGTTGCAGATTATACAACTCATTTTGATAATAGATATAATAGTGATAGAAAATATAATAGTGGTTTTAATGATTATAGAGTTAGTAGAATGTTAGATTATTTAACAAAGCTTTATAACGAGACTGGAGATAGTGCACTTTTAAGTAATAATGATAAAGATAAATTGTCTAATTTTAATATATGTCTTGGTAAGAGAACTATAAGAGAAACTAATAATACTAATGCCGTTGAATGCAGTGATGCTTTAGAAAATCAAATGATTGGGTTGCTTACTGTTAGTGATTATTTAAATGCTTCTATAGATGGTAATTGTAAAGATACTAATGATAGAAGTTGTCAAAATTATAATTATTTAAATAATTCTGATAGAGATTGGTGGTTAATTACTGGTAATTCTGAAAATAGTTATGAAGTTTATGTTGTTAGAAATAGTGGTTATATTGATTTGAATAATGCTTCTAGTTATAAGCGAGTAAGACCAGTTATTGTGTTAAATAATAATGTAATGATTAAATCAGGTGATGGTTCTAAAGAAAATCCATTTATATTGAAATAAATAGAAGAAAGAGGGTATTTTGATGAGAAAGATTTGTTTACAAATGGTTACCTGGGGGGGGGTGTTTAAATTATCGTAATGATAGTTTAAACATTAATAATACTTTCTTTCATTATGATATAAGAGCAGGATAAGTGTATTCTGTTCTTTTTGCTGTGTCAAAATATTTGATATGCAGGACTTTATGTGCTAAAATGAAATTAAGTATAAAGAATAGTAATTAGGATAGAATATTAGTATTGGGAGGTAGTTTTTATGAGAAGAATAAAAAAGATATTAATGGTAGTACTTTTATTTGTAGTAACACTAAATATTAATTATTTAGGAATGATTGATAAAAGGATAATAGTAGAAAGTAGTGAATATAAGGCAGGAAATACAAGTAACTTAGTCTTAAATAAGATATTAAGTGATAATGAATTAAAGACTGAGATACCAAAAATGTTTAATTATGCAAGTAATGGTAATTATTATGATTTTAGTTCAGATAATGTATTAAATGATTCTAATTATATAACAAATGGATTATATAGTAGTAGTGATGAAGATGGAACAACGTATTATTATCGAGGAGATATAGATAATAATAACTTAGTATTTGGAGCATATGATGAAGATTATTATGTTTATGGTAGTGAAAGGACATATTTTCAAACAAAAGAAAGTTGTATAGAAGCTGGAGGAAATGATGAATTTTGTCAGCCATTAAAGATAGCATCTAAAGGAGAAAAGATGTACTGGAAGATAATAAGAGTAAATGGTGATGGAAGTTTAAGACTAATTTATAATAATTGTGTAAATATAACTACAGGAGAAATTACACATATGTCTTCAGTTGGTAGTTTATTATGTGGAGTTGGCAGTACACCATATAATTTAGAGAGTAATGATGCTAAATATAGTGGATATACCTATGATAATGGAACAGATTCATTTATAAAGAAAGAAGTAGATACCTGGTATAATAATACGTTAGGGAGTAATCCTAATTATGATAAATATGTAATATTAGGAAGATACTGTAGTGATAGTAGTAAATTCTTAGAACAAGAAGACAATATACTTTTTTCAAGTGTGGATAGATTAGGACAAGTAGGATATAATTTTGCCAAAGATAATGCCCCTAGTTTTATATGTCATACAAATGAAAGTTATGGAGGAAGTTATAGATTAAAAGCCGGTCTAATAACAGCAGATGAATTAGTATTAGCAGGAGAATCTTATTTTGTTACAGGAAACAGTTATTTAAATCCAGTAACAATTTATTGGAGTATGACACCGTTAGGCTTCAGTTCTAATATTGCTTTTGTCTGGTATGCTTCTGATCGCTTGAATCTCGGCAATGTGAATTATAACTATGCTCTTCGTCCAGTTATCAATCTGACAACTGAAAACATGACATTAATAGGAGAAGGAACAATAAATAATCCCTATATGTTAGAAGAAGTAGAGCCTACAAATAGTTATAAAGGAAAAGTAACAATAGAAGTAGGAAGTAGTATAGAAGATATAAAAGCATTTGAAGAAGAGTTAGATTTAAGTGGAGTTACATGGACGGTAAAAGATGAAAGTATTGCTAAAATAGAGAATGGAAAGATAATAGGATTAAAAAATGGAACAACAGTAATAACTGGTGTAGGAAGTGATGGAACAAGTTATGAAATAGAAGTAACAGTCATAAGTAATCCTGTTACTAGTAGTGTTTTATATATAGGAATAGGACTTATCTTAATACTTGTACTTGGAACAGGAGCATTTATAACTTATCGAATAAAAAGTGTTGTAGATAAAGAGTAATTAAGAGGAGAATAATTTTCTCTTCTTTTTTGTATAAATATTATTTTTTAGAACACTATATTATTAGGTGATAATATGACTAATAAAAAATATAATGCTTTAGTAAAAAAATATACTCCTAAAGAGAATAAAGTAAAATATGCTTTAACTGCTTTCTTTGTAGGAGGATTTGTGGGATTACTTGGAGAGTGTTTGATTAGACTTTATATCATGCTCTTTGATATTTCTCGTAATGATGCTTCTACTTATATGATTATAACTTTTATCTTCTTTGCTTCTTTGTTTACGGCCTTAGGCTTCTTTGATAAGTTAGTAGCGAAAGCAAAAGCTGGGCTTTTAATACCTATAACAGGTTTTGCTCATTCTATGACTAGTGCAGCCTTAGATTATAAAAATGAAGGACCAATATATGGAATAGGTAGTAATGTTTTTAAACTTGCTGGTTCAGTTATCTTTTATGGAGTAGTATCTGCTTGGTTCTTTGGTCTTATTAGATATTTGTGGGAGGTTTTAGTATGATACTTAATTTTAGAAATGTTTATTTAGATAATGTTAGTACTGTTTGTGGACCTTATGAAGCGAAAGGACCACTTGGTAAGAATTTTGATAAGAAATATAATGACTTATATGCACGTGAGAAATCTTTTGAAAAAGCAGAGATTAGATTACTTGAAGATAGTATAAAAATATTACTTAAGAAAACTAAACTAACATCTAATGATATAGATTTAGTAATAGCAGGAGATCTTTTAAATCAAATAGCATCCTCTTGTTATGGAGCTTTAAACTTAAAAAGCCCATTTCTTGGTATTTATACTGCATGTGCTACTAGTATTGAAGGTTTATTAATCGGTGCTACTTTTATAGATAGTGGTAAAGTAAATAATGCTCTTATTTCTTGTTCATCACATAATATGTCAAGTGAAAAACAGTTTAGAAATCCAACTGAGTATGGTTCTCCTAAACCTATGACAGCTACATTTACGGCAACAGGTGGGGCTAGTGCTCTTCTTTCTAATAAACCTGGTAAAATTAGAGTTGTTAATGGTCTTATTGGAACGATTGTTGATTATAATCAGAAAGATGCTTTTAATATGGGAGCTGCTATGGCAGGTGCAGCTGCTGATACTTTGTATAAATATCTAAAAGAAACTGATACGAAAGCTAGTGATTATGATTTAATATTAACTGGAGATTTAGGTAAATATGGTAAAGAAATTTTAAAAGATTTAATGCTTAATGAATATAATATAGATTTATCTAAAAATTATAATGATTGTGGTACGATGCTTTATGATTTAGAAGAACAAAAAGAAGTAATGGCTGGAGGAAGTGGTCCTGTTTGTTCAGCTTTAGTTAATTATAGTACTATTATTAAAGGACTTATAGAAAATAAATATAAGAAAGTATTATTAATTGCAACAGGTGCTTTATTCTCACCTATAATGCTTTATCAGAAAGAAAATATTCTATCTATTGCAAACTTAATATGTTTGGAGGCGATATAATGTACTTTATTAATTCATTTCTATTTTGTGGAATTATTTGTTTAATTGCCGAGATTATCTTAGATAATACTAAACTTACTCCTGGTCATATAACGGCGATGTTTGTATGTATTGGTGCAGCTTTAGATGCTTTTTCTATATATGACTTTTTTATCGCTAAAGTAGGAGGTGGAGCCTTACTTCCTATTACAAGCTTTGGACATTCTTTAATTCATGGAGCCTTACTAGCTGCAGAGTCTAATGGTATTATTGGCCTTTTAATAGGGATGTTTGATATGACAGCGACAGGAATAACGGCAGCGATTATCTTTACTTTTGTTTTTACTTTAATTTTTAAAGCAAAAGATTAGTTAGTGTAAATAATAATAGTAGGAGGTTAGTTATGAAAATATTAATACTGCTATTATTATTTTTTTGTTATATGAATGTTGATGCTAAGACTATAACAACGCCATATTTAAAAATAGAAGAAGTAGATGCAAATTATAGGTGTAACGATAAGGAAAGAATAGAGAAAGCTACTTATTATGAACTTGAGAAAATAAATAGAGATTTTAAATATTTAGAAAGACCCTTTAAAGAGTATAAAATTAAAGGAGATAAAGTTAAATATGGTGAGTATGGAGAATATCAAAAAGAAAGGTTAGAAAATAGTAATTTAGATGAAGATGTAAAAACTATCTATTATTATCAAGAATTAAAGAAGATTGATTCTTTAATAATTAAAAATATAAATAATCTTATGATTAGTAAAGTAACTTTAAAATATAAAGATAAAGTTATATATAATTGTGATAAAACTAGTGATGTTTATAAAATAAAACTCTCCAAAAAATATAGTCCTGAGTATTTAACTTTAGAAGTAAAATGCTTTTTGAATCAAGGAGATTTGAAGGGAAGCTTTGAAGTTTTGCATTCTAATTATATAAAAGAAAAGATAGAAGTAACTACAAAAGGAATTAACAATATAACTATAGCTTTAATAAACTGTCTTTCTAAAACTATTTATGATGAAAAAATTGTTAAAGCTAGTTCTGTTTCTGATAACTTTTATATAAATATAATAAAAAAAGAAAAGCTTTATCGTTATCGTAAAAAATATTATCAGTATTATAAAGATGAAAATGTTATAGATACTAAAATATTAGATGGTTATAGGGTTATTAGGACTTTTGATAAGTATTATTTATATAGAAAAGAAGAAATTGAAGTCTTTGATGAGATAAATCTTGATAGTTATTTAGATTTAGATAAAGTAATAAAAAGAAGTACTGTTCCTCTTAGTAAATTAGAATTTATTTATGAAAATAATTGTGGTGAGACTGATTTGGTTATTAAATATAAAGATTTTAAAGAAACAGTTGATGTTACTTTTAATTGTTATAATCCTTCTAAAAGTAGAGTAAGGGTTGGTAAGACTAAATCTTTTGGAAGAGTAATTTGGGGATTTTTGTTTGAAACATTATTTTTAAGAAATTTGTAGGTGAAAATTAAGCACTAGTTCTGTCGAAACTGTTGTTAATTAAATAAAAACTTTTTATTATTAAGGCAAGATAGAAAGGACTGGTTGGTAGTGAATGATAAAATATTAGAATATGAAGGTTTAGTTAGGAGTATTACTAGTAAGTATAATTTTAGAAGTGATTATGATGACTTGTATCAAGCGGGAATGTTGGGGTTACAACTTGCTATAACAAAATATGATGAAAGTAAAGAGACAAGTTTTGCAGATTATGCTTATCTTTGGATAAAAGGAGAAGTGTTAAAGACAATAAATTGTGATTTTCAAATTCATGTTTCTAGTGATACTTATAAACTTAATAAAGAAATTAAAGAGACTAGAGAATATCTTTCGCAAAATTTGGGAAGAGAACCTACTACTTCGGAAATAGCTTATATGTTAGGAGAAAGTGAAGAAAAGATAGTAAGTGTTATTAATGCTGTTAGTACTCCATATAGTTTAGATAATAGTTATTTAGATGATGATTATAATCTCTATAATAAAATAGCTTTAATAGAAAAAGGTTATGATGTTGGAGTATTGGACTTAAAAGAAGCGATTAGTGGTCTTGAAGAAAGTGAAAGAGAACTAATTAATTCAAGATACTATCAAGATATGACTCAGAAAGAAACAGCGGAAGTTCTTGGAATTAGTCAAGTTCAAGTTAGTAGAAAGGAGACAAAGATATTAGAAAAAATTAGAATGCAAATTTCTTAAATTTGTTGAAAAATTAAAAATTGACTTTAAAAGAGGGGTCAATTTTTAATTTTCTCTAGAGAAATTTTGAAAATTCAAGGTAGTTTATCCTTCTAATTACTAAATTTCGTAAATTGCAATATATTTTTACTTATGCTAGAGTGTAGGCATCTGTACAGATAAATTATTTAATTTATGGAGGTTATTAATGAAAAAAGAAGAAAAGAAAGAGAAACGATTCATTAGTCTTTTAAGTGACACTACCTTTAAACATTTCTTTAAAATAGAAGACTATAAAGAATTCTTTAATACTATTATTAAACCTATTATAAATATGGATATTAAGGATTTTGAGTTATATGATGCTGAACTTAATAGTGGTAATGAAAAACGCGATTATCGTTTAGATATATTACTTGTAAGCAATCTGGTTGATATAGTTATATCAATAGAGATGAATCAGTTTCCTAGTGAAGAAACAAAATATAAAGATAGACTATATATATATTCCTTGCTTGCTAAAAGTCTAAATAGTGGTGAAGATATTAAGAAGAAGAAAGTCATTCAAATAAACTTTAATAAAGAAAAGCATCCTTATGTCAGTAAAGGTTCATTCTATTTAATGGATAAGGTAACTAATAGAGAAATAAAAGATTTTGAAATATACGAAGTGTATCTTGAAAATTACAAAGGAATAAGATATAATGGAGACAATAAAGAAGAAGCATATCTATCTTTATTTACTGCTACTTCTTATGAAGAGTTAAGAAAAATAGCAGGAAATGATAAGGAGGGATTAAAGATCGTGGATGAGTTAGAAAGACTAGGACTTGATGATAAATTTGGAGTTGTTTATGATAATGAGATGATGCAGAAAAAAATGATTAATACCGCTCGTAACTGGGGATATGATGATGGCAAAGCAGATGGAATCGAAGAAGGAGCTAAGGCAAAAGAAAGAGAAATTGCTAAAAAACTTCTTAATATAGGTATATCTAAAGAAGATATAATTAAAGTAACAGGTTTAAGTGAAGAAGAATTAAAAAACTTAACTGATTAAAGTAAAAAATAAATATTACAAAACTGATAGATATGTTTTATCAGTTTTTTGATGTATTTCTTTGAAATTTACTGTATAATATATCTAGAAAAGTTCGTATAACCGGAGGTTAGTTATGAGTATATATGATTTAACAATTGAAGACTTAATAGAATATTTTATAAATAATAACGATAAAAAGTTTTATGCTACAGAACTTTTTTCTTGGCTTTATAATAAAGATAAAAGAATTACTTCTTTTGATGATGCTACTAATATAAAGAAAGAAGTTAGAGATAGGTTAAAAAAAGATTTTGTTATTTCAGATATTTCTATTGTTACTGTCGAAAAAGCTAAGGATGTTAGAAAATATTTATTTAAACTTAACGATAAAGAGCATATTGAAGCCGTTTTAATGTATCATGATTATGGTAATAGTCTTTGTATTTCTAGTCAGGTTGGTTGTAATATGGGGTGTAAGTTTTGTGAGTCTGGTAGAAGGAAAAAAGTACGTAATTTGACTACTGGAGAGATGGTAGAACAAATACTAAAAGTAGAAAGTGATGCTGATATTAGAATAAGTCATGTTGTTATTATGGGAATTGGTGAGCCATTTGATAATTATGATAATATTTGTAACTTTATAAAAATCATAAATCATCCTAAAGGCCTTAATATTGGGGCAAGACATATTACTGTTTCTACTTGTGGACTTGTTCCTAAAATATTAGAATTTGCTTCCTTTCCTTATCAAGTTAATCTTGCTATTAGTCTTCATGCTCCAACTGATGAACTTAGAAAAGAAATTATGCCTATTGCTAAAGTATATCCTTTAAAAGATTTAATTAATGCTATTAAAATTTATTTAGAAAAAACTAATAGAAGAGTAACATTTGAATATATAATGATAGATAACGTAAATGATAGTGAAGAAAATGCTTTAGAACTTGTTCATTTACTTAAAGGAATAAACTGCTATGTCAATTTAATACCATATAATGAAACAGATGCTTTACAGTATAGACGAAGTAAACCTTTAACAATTGCTAAGTTTTATGATATACTAAAGAAAAACAATGTTACAGTTACGATTAGGCGAGAGTTTGGTGGTATGATTAGTGCTGCTTGTGGCCAGCTTAGAAGTAAGAAGGAGGAATTATGAAATCATTTTATTTAACTGATGCTGGAAAAGTTAGAGATCATAATGAAGATAGTGTCTTAATAGTTCATAATAGCGATAATGATACCCTTATGGCTATTGCTGATGGAATGGGAGGACATTCTGCTGGAGAAGTAGCTTCTTCCATTGCTATTACTCATTTAGCGAAAGATTTTAATGAGAAATTTCATAATATGACTAAGATGGAAGCGGTTAATTTTTTACGTGATAGTGTTAATGAAATAAATGATAGTATTTTTAGACACGAGAAGACTCATCCTGAAAGTAAAGGTATGGGAACTACTTTAGTTACAGCTATTATTACAAAAAATTATATTCTTTTTGGTAATATAGGAGATTCTTCAGGATTTGTTATGAAAGATAAAAAACTACATAAAGTAACATATGATCATACTTTAGTAAACTTATTAGTGTCTGCTGGGGAGTTAACGGAAGAAGAAGCGAAGGATCATCCTAAGAAAAATGTTTTGATGAAAGCATTAGGTGCTAATGATCCGATAGATATAGATATTTTTGATTGTGATATGGAGATAGATGGAATACTTTTAGCAAGTGATGGACTTACTAATATGCTTGAAGAAGAATCTATTGAGAAAGTCTTAAATAGTGAAGGAGATATTGAAGATAAAGTTATAAAATTAATTAGGAAAGCTAATAATAGAGGGGGTACTGATAATATATCAGTAGCATACTTAATTTTAGGAGAAGGTGAAGAATAATGGTGACAAAGGGGCAAAAAATTAATGGTCGTTATGAGATAATTAAATCAATAGGCGAAGGTGGTATGGCTAATGTCTATCTTGCATATGATACTATTTTAGATAGAAATGTAGCGATAAAAGTATTAAGAGGAGATTTAGCAAATGATGAGAAGTTTGTTAGACGGTTTCAACGTGAAGCGTTATCAGCTTCAAGTCTTTCTCATCCTAATATAGTTGCTATGTATGATGTAGGTGAAGATGATGGCTTATATTATATAGTAATGGAATATGTTGAAGGCAAGACTTTAAAACAATTACTTAAAAAGCGTGGTAGTCTTACATTATCAGAAGCGATAGATATAATGTTACAATTAACAGATGGTATGGCTCATGCACATGACTCTTATATAGTTCATCGCGATTTGAAACCTCAAAATATTATGATTCAAGATGATGGACAGATTAAAATAACAGATTTTGGTATTGCTATGGCTCTTAATTCAACACAATTAACACAAACTAATTCTGTTATGGGGTCAGTTCATTATTTACCTCCTGAACAAGCAGCTGGTAAAGGGGCAACTATTAAGAGTGATATTTATTCAATGGGAATTATTTTCTATGAATTATTAACAGGGGAACTTCCTTTTAAAGGAGATAGTGCTGTAGAGATTGCTTTAAAACAAATGAAAGAGCCTTTACCTGATGTTCATAAACTTAATAATGATATACCACAAAGTATTGAAAATATTATTTTGAAAGCTACAGCTAAGAATCCTAAAAATAGATATGATGATGCTAAGAGTATGCATAATGACTTACTTACAGCTTTAAATGATGATAGGATAAATGAACCTCCTTATGTATATCCTTATCCTGAACATGAAGTGGATGAAACTACAAAAATAATGGAACCTATAAGTGATAGTGAAGAAGGTATTGCTACTCCTATTACAGATGAAAAGACTAAGAAATCTAACAAATTAATAATTGCTCTTTCTATAATAGCAGGAGTTATTGTTCTAGCTCTACTTGCAGTGTTCTTTATTATTCCTGCTTTAACAGCCGAAAAAGATGTTAAAGTACCAGATGTTAGTGGTATGACAGTTAGTAAAGCTGAAGATACCTTAGAAGATGCAGGACTTGTTGTTAATAGTAAGATAGAAGAAGTAAGTAGTGAAGATGTTAAAAAGAATAGAATTATTAGAACAGATCCTAAGAGTGGTAGTACAGTTAAAGAAGGAACAAGAGTAACTCTATATAAATCTACAGGAGTTAAGACATATAAGCTTGAAAATTATGTTAATATGAATATTGATGAAGTAAAAGAATTGCTTGAAGATATGGATTTAGAAGTTAAAGTTCAAGAGATAGAACCTGATTCTACTACTTGTGGTGTTATAGGACAAAATTTAGTTATTTCTCAGTCATTGGATGAAGGTAGTGAAGTTAAAAGTGGAGATGAAATAACTTTAACTGTGTTAAAAGCAATTACTTTCCCAGATTGGTATTTACATACAGAAGATGCTGTTACTAGTTGGGCTAATAATGCTTGTGTAACAGTAACTACTAATTATCAAGATGTAACAGATGCTAGTTTGGATGGTAAAATTATTACTCAGTCTCGTCCAAATGGTTCTACTGTTAAAAATAATGATAGTGTAACTATTACAATAGGTAGATTGGTTAAGACTAATACTAATCCTAAACCTAGTGATGATGAGGAAGATAAAAAAGATGAAGATGATACTTCAGGTACAGATACTCCAAGTGCACAAGGTGAATAATAATGCAAGGACAAATTGTTAAAATAAGTAGTAATAGGCATGTTATTTATAGTAATGGATGTTATTATAATACTATTCCACGAGGTAAATTTAGAAAAGAAAAACTTATTCCTAAAGTTGGTGATTACGTTAACTTTAATGATAAAAGTCTTGTTATAGAAGAAATACTACCTAGGAAAAATACTTTTGATAGACCGATGGTAAGTAATATAGATAGGGCTTTTATTGTGACAAGTTTAGTTAATCCTAACTTTTCTTTAGGTTTGTTAGATAAATTTATTGCCCATATGGAACTTAATAATATCGACGTTGTTATTTGTCTTACAAAAATAGATTTAGTTAGTCCTAAAGAATATGAAAAAATTAAAGATGTGATGCAATATTATAATAATATGGGATATAATGTTGTTACTAATAATGATCTTAAAAAAATAAAAGAACTTATTAAAGATAAGACTAATGTCTTTATTGGTCAAACAGGAGCGGGTAAGAGTACTCTTTTAAATAAATTAAATCCTAGTTTTAATTTAAAAACTGGAGAAGTTTCTCTTGCTTTAGGAAGGGGCCGACATACTACGAGAAATGTTGAGCTTTATGAATTCTTAGATGGTAAAGTTCTTGATACTCCTGGTTTTTCTTCTTTAGATTTTTCTATATATAAAAAAGAAAATATTAAAAATGCTTTTAGAGAATTTTCTAATTATACTTGTCCTTTTAAAGATTGTTCTCATACGAAAGAAGAGGAATGTAGTATAAGAAAAGCAGTCAATGATAAAGAAATATTGGAATCACGTTATAATAGTTATTTAAAATTTTATGAGGAGGCAAGTAAATGATTAGTGTATCGTTTCTAACTAGTAAAGATATTCCTAAAACTTTAAAAAAACTTAATGATACAAATGCAGAGTTTATACATTTAGATGTTATGGATGGAAAATATGTTAATAATAAAACTTTGCCTTTTAGTGAGATGAAACATATCTATGAATTTACTGATAAAAGATTAGATGTTCATTTAATGGTAGAGTCTCCTAGTAAATATATTAAGAACTATGCTAGTTTAAATACAGAATATATATCTATACATTTAGATACAAAAGAAGATTTACTTGCTAATTTAAAATTAATTAAGAGTTATGGTATTAAAGCAGGTATTGCAATTAATCCAGATGAAGAAGTTAGTTTGTTAATTCCTTATCTACCATATATAGATTTAATACTTGTTATGGGAGTTAATCCAGGTATGGGAGGACAGAAGTTTATTAGTAAGACTATTGATAAATTAAAAGAGTTGAGAGTATTAAAAAAAGAATATCCCAACTTTAAATTTAAGGTTAGTGTAGATGGTGGCGTTAATGATGTAGTTGCTAGTAAGATTATTAATTATACAGATATTTTAGTTAGTGGTAGTTATGTTCTTGATAGTGATGATTATCAAAAACAAATTAATAGTTTACGCATTAAAAGTTAAATGATATAATTATCTTTAGAATAGGAGGAAGACTATGGATAATAAAAATGAAAATACTAATGTCAATAATGAGGTTAATAAAGAGGTAGAGACTCCACAAGTTGTTACTCCACCAACTGATAATAATATAAATAATCAATCAACTGATTCTTCTGTTAAACCTCAAGTTGTAGAAGTTAATAATACTGAGGAAGTAAAACAACAAGTTGCTAGTTCTAATAATCAAAATGGTACTGATAATGTAGTTCCTACTGCTGCTTCAATTGATGAAAATAGTACAGGAAAACCTAAGAAAGGAAGAACTGTGTTCTTAGTTTTACTTATGATAATTCTTTTTGCTTTTGTGTTCTTTTTACCAGAAATATCTAGTTTTATAACTAATTATAAAAATGAAGTTACAGGGGCGAATGATTTAAAGAGTGGTAATATGACTTGTACTATGTCTAATACTACTGAGAATTTAGATTATACTTATAAATTAGAATTTAATTATACTGAAAACAAATTAAAGAAGAGTACAGCGACAACAACAGCGAGACTTTCTGATAATGCTACTGAAAGTGATATTTTAGAAGAAAGACAAAATTCTTGTTTAATGTTAAAAGAAGTTTTAGATGATAATGATATAGGTATAAGTGCTAGTTGTAATGTTACAGCTGCTATGCAAGAGACTATTCAAAATATTGATTATAATAAATTAGATTTAGATTTTATTTCTTCTAATATAGCAGAGTTTGAAGGATTTTATCCAGAATATGAATTAGATCAGAGTGTTAGAGCGATAGAAAAAGATTTAGAGAGTAATGGTTATAAATGTGAAAGAAATGAATATTAGAAAGAGGGTATTATTATGAGTTTACAATTTGTTACCTGGGGGGGGGTAAATTACCTAAATGATAGTTTAAACATTAATAATACTTTCTTTCATTATGATATAAGAGCAGGATAAGTGTATTCTGTTCTTTTTGATGTGTCAAAATATTTGATATATAGGACTTTATGTGTTAAAATTTAAATAGTATAAAATATAAATAATTGGGTAGGCTTATTAAAAATAGGAGGAAGTTTTTATGCAAAGAATAAAGAAGATATTAATGTTAGTGTTTATATTTATAGTAACACTAAATATAAATTATTTAGGAATGATTGATAAAAGGATAATAGTAGAAAGTAGTGAATATAAGGCAGGAAATACAAGTAACTTAGTCTTAAATAAGATATTAAGTGATAATGAATTAAAGACTGAGATACCAAAAATGTTTAATTATGCAAGTAATGGAATGCAGTATAGAGCTTCAGAAGCAAATCCAGATTATATAACCAATGGGTTATATAGTAGTAGTGATGAAGATGGAATAACATATTATTATAGAGGAGATATAGATAATAATAACTTAGTATTTGGAACATATGATGAAGATTATTATGTGTATGGTAGTAAGGAAGTATATTATCAAACAAAAGAGAGTTGTATAGAAGTTGAAAGTAATGAGGAATATTGTCAGCCATTAAAGATTGCATCTAAAGGAGAAAAGATGTACTGGAAGATAGTAAGAGTAAATGGTGATGGTAGTTTAAGACTAATTTATAATGGCCCTGGATTGCAAGAAATATCTGTTGGCCCTTCATCATTTAAAGAAGAAGAAATATCAGGAGTAGTAGGGGAAGTACCATATAATTTAGAGAGAAATGACGCTAAATATAGTGGTTATACCTATGATAATGGGACGGATTCATTTATAAAGAAAGAAGTAGATACTTGGTATAATAATACGTTAGGAAGTAATCCTAATTATGATAAATATGTAATATT